>CANEUT010000081.1 GCA_947441895.1 Rickettsiales bacterium
ACGGCACGGCCTTCGCGACCACGGGCATCGGGCGGATAGATGGTGTGACGGCCCACCCATGTGGATATTTGCTGCTCGTAGCGTTCGCGAATGACTTGCGGCGATTCACCCGTGCCGCCACCGGTTTTGGTGAGTTCGGAAACCGGCACCCCTGCCTCGCGCACATATTGCTGCGGGCCTGAACCAGCAGCGGGCTGCGCGGGTGCCGCTTGGGTAAGCGGTGCGGTGCTGGGCAACGCCGAGGTTGGCGCGGGCGCTGTTGGCACCGCCGCTGGTGCAACGGGTGTGGGTGGTGGTGTTAGCGGCGCCTGATTTTCAGCAGGCATCTGACGCTGCATTTGCACGGGCTGTTCCACCGGCACCAGCTTTGGCGCTTTCACCGGCACCGGCACTGTTTGCGGTTTGGCAGCAACCGGACGCGCAATGGGCCGGAGTGGTGCAGGCACTTTGGGTGCTGCTTTGCTGGGGCTGGCTTGCCATGTTTCACCACCGCTGCTGGCTTTCATGGCTGGCGCAGCGGGGGCAACGGGCACCGCGTTCATGGTCATGCCAATGGCGCTCACCCGATCACCATCACCCAGTTTGAAGGACAGGGCACGCACCGGAATGTTCACCACTTTTTCCTGCGGCACCATGCTGGCGATGATGAAAATAATAATATGCGCCACAAAAGCGATGCCGATCATTTTCAAAAAATCACCCTGCGAGAGATAGGTGTTCGGCCCCACCGCCAACACCGAAGGCGCCAGCGCGTTGCGCCCGCGACCCATCATGCCCTGTGCCAGGCCCCAGTTCATTTGGTTACCATCATGTCGCCCACTTGCGTGACGAGGGAAAGGTTTTTGCCGCCAGCGATACGAATCATCTCCAGAAAATCGACCAGCTTATTGGCTTCCAGTTTGGCATCGGCTTTGATGGTAATCACCCGCTCGGGGTTCACCGCCAGTTGACGTTTCAGCTCGGCTTGGGCTTTGGCACCCGCATAAAGCTCATCGTTGATAAGAATTTCATTCAACCGGCCCAACACCACCACCACCGGCCCCTCATTCAAATGCTGGCCCGAATCGGCCGCGGGTAATTCCACCGGAATGATGCTGAATTTTTCCATGTGGCCCGCCACCACGAAAAACAAAATAATCACAAACACTACATCGATCAGCGAAACCATGCTGATGGCGCGAAGCTTGCGCGAAGTGCGGGTGAATTCGATGCCTTCTCTCATGATGCTTTATCGACCTGCACGTTGCGGCCGCCCGTTAAATACACCGTATCCATGACACTCACCAATTGCTGCACGGTGACGCCAGGCGTGGTGAAAATGGCAATTTTTTCATCGGGGTTCACCGCCAGGCGCGACACCAGAAGGCTGTTTAAACCATCGTTGTTCATGGGCTGATGATCGACATTCAGCATGCCATCTTGCGTGATGAGAATGCGCATCACCTTTCCTGCGTTGGTGGCAGCACCGGTGGTGGGGTTTTTTGTTTGGGCGGAAGGCAGCGAAAGCTCGATGGATTCGGACACCACAAAGGTGGTGGTGAACATCACAAACACCAGAATGTGAAAGACGATATCGATCAACGCGGTGAGGTTGATTTCCTGAACGGGTCGGCGGCGGCGCTCAAAATCCATGGGCGCTCTCCCCTAAAACTTGTTGTAGCTCGGGTTCAGCAAATGCAGCGTGCTGGAACTTTGTGGCGCGCCACGCGGGTTGGAAAGCGCACTTGCCTGATCTTCCACCAGCTTGCGAACCCGTTCTTCGCGCTCGAGCGCTTCGCGTTTTTCCTGCTCTTTTTCATTACGAATATAGTTATCTTCCAGCGCCAAAATTTGAATGGTTACATCGCGCATGGTGGCGCGCACCCGTTCAATGAGGCTATCGATAAGGTAATAGCTGGCCATGGCGGGTACAGCCACCACCAGGCCACCCACGGTGGCAATCAGCGCTTGCCAAATGCCGCCCGCCAGCATGGATGGGTCAACCCGCGAGCCCGATTCCGAGAGTTTGGCAAAGGCATGCACCATGCCAATCACGGTGCCAAGCAGGCCCAGCAGCGGCCCAATGGATGAGGCCATTTCCAGCCCACGCATGTGGGATTCCAGATAGCGAAGTTCACCCGCGCCCACGCGTGAAATTTCGGATTCACGGCTTTTCATGGTAATTTCGCGGTTCATCACGCTTTCGATGGAGACGCGCATGATGCGCGCCAGCGGCCCTTTTTCTTTGGTCAGCAAGTGCGAGGCATCGGTCAGTTCGCCGCGCTTTACATGCATCATCACCCGATCGATAAATTGGGTGTTGAACACCTGGGCGGTGGTAAATTGATAGGCTTTGAACAGGATGATGCCGAGTACATAAATCGACAGCGCGACGATCACATACATGACCCAGCCGCCCTTGACAAAAATCAGATCGAACATGGTGGTTTGCTTTGCTTGTTTGATGGTTTTTAATTGTTGTTGAAAGCAGATTAGCCAGTTGTACCGGCAGAGTCGAGAATAGTATGAGGGTTTTTAACAGTCGTTACCGTAGGCAGTGCGTAGCCTTCCATGGCGCGCCGCGATAGCGAAAGGGTTATGGGGGCAAGGTCCCCATACAAAACTAAAGCTTGCGGGCTTCTTCGGGCAGCATAATGGGAATGCCGCCGCGCACCGGATAGGCAAGGCCAGCCGCCATGCTTATCAATTCCTGCGCTTTTTCGTCATAGGTCAGCCGCGCCTTGGTGACAGGGCAGACGAGAATTTCAAGCAAGGCTGGGTCTAATGTTCCGGTGTGCATGGGGTTTCTATAACAGCTTTTTAGACGCGCACAACGCTCCTTCGCACATATTCAGGCGAATTAACGTAATTTTAATGGCTTAGCCTCATGATAACGGTGGAATATTCCATCCCCCTAACCACGATTGATGATGTCGCCCTCACCTGCCAGCACCCCATCTGCCGATGCCCAAGCAATCAAACTGCTGGAGGAACGGCACGTGCTGGCAGAGGATTTGGAAACGCTGGATAAGAAGCTCATTAAAATGCGCGGCACCAAAGATAAAATGACAGCGTCGCAAGCCCAAATCAAAGCAATCGATGAGAAGCTGGATGATTTGACCACCCAGCCCCTCAGCCGTGAAACGCTGCAGCGCATTTATACCGATCAGAACCCCAAAGACACCGCCGATGCCATTGCCACGAAGGTCGAGCGTGCAGTAAAAATCCAAGCGGCATTTCAGATATTGCCTGATTTATCAGCCAGCGTCACCCGCACCAGTGCAACAGGATCGCGTGCCAGCCTGACGGAAACTGCGGGCTATTTTCCTGCCCAAAACAGCCAGGGAAAACCAGTAGTGCTTTATCGCGGCTGGTACGGCGCCATGGAGCAAGGGAGCATCATCAATTTTCTGAGCCGACTTGAGCGTGAAAACCCCCAAGCGCGCGCCATGTTGCCAAAAATTTACGGAAAAATGCAGATCGATGGCCGCACCTATCTGGTGATGGAAAACCTGATGGCGAACGGCAATATCAAAGCTACCGATTGGACATCGGGCGTCACCAAAGAGAAATTCCTTGAGCAGCACGGCGATGTATTGACACCCGAATTCCGCGATGTGGTAGCAAAAGATGGGCTTGATTTAGGCCGCACTACGCTGGAAAAAGACTATTTGTTCATGCAGCCCGATGGGGTGGTTCGTATGGGCATTCCATTTCGAGCCCTAGAATTTGTGCTGGAAGGTGCACCCCAAATGTTTCCCATGACGACGCCATCGCAAACCACTGCTGCTCCGGTGACGAAAGTGCTTGTGGATGGGCCAGTAACTGGCCACGACGGCATAGTACGCATCGGTGACCCAGAGGCTTCGCGCGGCCCAAGCGGCGGTGGCTCAACCTAAAATAATATAGAAAATAAATAGTGCAGGCGAAGAGATATGCTCGCCAAAATGGCTGCGCGCCAATGCTAAATTCACTTCGTTCATTGAGTTATGGTCGAATAGAGTGAGAATCACACTCGTCTATCCATTCCGTACTGGCCAGAAGGCCAGTACGGAATGGAGCGGGCGAAGAGATTCGAACTCTCGACATTCACCTTGGCAAGGTGACACTCTACCACTGAGCTACGCCCGCTCATTTCCGGATAGGGGCGTCAACATACGCAACGAAAATGAAATTGCAAGAGTAGTTTTGGTTTGTTTCATTTGATCTTCTGATCAAATGAAACGACGCTTTGCGGGCTCATGGCTACTGATTCGGGCCTACTGACCCTCACCCTGTGGGTTGCTTCGTAATCCAAAACGCCTCCTGGCGTTTTGTCGCCCAGTTCGCTTTTTACCACTTCATGGTTAGAGCCTTTTGATGGGCCCATCTTTTGGTTTTGTTGCCTTCGAAACATGGCCCCAACCCCCTTGCTTCTCGGCTCGCCTATTCGGCTACGCACCGATTACGGCAATGGTTGAGCAGTTCACGCGTAGCGATCGCCAGTAGGCGATCTCGCGGAGCAATCAAAAAACAAAAAGGGCCGGCAAAACTGCCAGCCCTTCGTGATGCTATGCATGCCAAGCAATCGCTTAGCGCATGATAATAAGACTGTTGTTGTTAACTTTTGCGGCACCTTGCGCTGCAATCGCCTCATCCCACTGGGGGCTGATGGTGGCTTGCAACGAGGTGGGGGTGACGAAGGTGGTGGTGGTTGGTTTCGAGGCGCAGCCGCTGCATAGTGCAAGTGCGGCAAGCGCAAGCAATTTCAGGTTAATCGGCGTTTTCATCGTAGGCTCCATCCGGTGGATACTTCCTGTATCCGTGTTGTTTGTGAGCTCTTTATGGTCGAACTCACAATGGATGAGGAGCGCTCATTTCGCAGGTGCGGTATGCGTTAAACGCATAGCTTGGGGCGATATAAGGGGGTCTGAATGCGTGGAGGGGATGGCTGGAATTAAGCAATACCAAAGTCGCCACCGCCACCACCAACACCGTTTCCTATAAAAGAACCGCCACCAAAAGATACTTGCTGCATGGCAGGCGGCATTGGGCCTGCGGCTGCACAGGCTTGTGCTAGGGCGGCATCGGCTTCATTTCTCATTTGAGCGAGGCGTTGAGCCTCAAATTGCAATTGAGCAGACATACCACCTTGCTTTGGCCTCAAGCCAAACGGTCCGCCAATATTGCCCGTTCCTATGCCGCACGTAGTTGCAGTGAGGCTGGCACCACCAGGATTAACTGGTTTTTCAAACCAGCTTTTCCCGTTGCCCCCTCCTTGGAGCATTGAGAGTCTGGCAGCAATATCATCAGCACCGGGCATAAATAGACATTCTCCTACGCTCACATCATAGCACAAGAAGTGTTACAGTTGTATGACAATTAGGTATTTTTTACGCTTCGCGGCTCAAGTTTTTGATTTTTTTCATTCCCACGAAAGCGGGAATTTTAGGCCACCCGCATTAAAGATCCCCGCCTGCGCGGGGATGACGGATTGGCAGCAGATCCCGGTGTTGCTGACGCAAACCGGGATGACAGAATTACGAATAACGAGCAAAGATTCACGAGATCCCGGCCTGCGCCGGGATGACGGATTGGCACCAGATCCCGGTGTTACTTCGTAAACCGGGATGACAGAATTCTTAAATTCGTTCCTCACTAACGAATTCTGTCAATTCGGGCGCTGGTTCTGGTAGGGGCTATCGAGCGAAAAGGCAGGCACTTCCACCTCAAACCGTTCGCCATTGGGTTTCACCATTTCATATTCACCGAACATAATGCCCGAGGCCGTGGCAAGCTGGGTGCCGCTGGTGTAGGAATAGGACTGGCCGGGGGCAAGCACGGGCTGCTCACCAATGACCCCTGCCCCACGCACTTCTTGAATTTGGCCCTGGGCATCGGCAATTTTCCAATGGCGGTTGAGCAATTGCACCGTTTCATGCCCTGAATTTTCAAGCTGAATAGTATAGGCCCACACGTAATGCCCATCCGATGGTTCGGAATGTTCGGCCAGAAATTGCGGCGTGGCGGTAACTTTAATATCGCGGGTGGTTTTACTGAACATCGATGGCTCCCTTTCCGTGACGTACCTGTCGTGGGAGGCGGAATATAGACCGATTGCGAAATAGGTCAAGAGTTCCCCCTCACCCAGCGCCGTCTAAGTGCTGCGCACTAAGACTTCGCAACCCTCTCCCCCTGCTTCGCGGGGGCGAGGGATTATACTACTACAAGAAGTCATTTATAGGTGACAAGTACGCGGAATTTTTGCGCGCAGGGAGGGCGTGTAGCAGCGCTACATAACCGACCGAGCACAAAAATGACAATGGAATTGGCCCTAGAAATGACTTCAGACGGAAGCCTCCGCCAAGCGTATCATGAATTCAGCGCCTAGCTTAAGCTGCTCTTGCGTAATGAATTCGTTCGGCTGGTGCGCTTGGTCAATCGATCCCGGGCCACACACAATAGTTGGCAGCCCAGCGCCTTGGAAAATGCCCCCCTCGGTGCCAAACGCCACCGCATCGGCCGTGTTGGCTTGTGCCAAACGGTAAGCGAGCGCCATGTGCGGTGCATCGGCCGCCACTTTTTTAAGCCCACGCACATTGGTGAGCTGGCGGGTGATGATGCCAGTCGATGAATCCACCGCTTTCATGCGTGTTTCAAGTTCGGCCACTTTCGCGTGGAATGGAGCCAGCAGCGCGTTCACATCGGTCGCGGGCAGCGGCCGCACCTCCCACGCAATGCGGCAGTGACGCGGCACAATGTTACGCGCCGTACCACCCTCCACCACGCCCACATGCACACTGGCATAGGGTGTAACGGCAGCAAAATCATGGTCTTTGGTTTGGCGGGCGGTGGCAGCGATACGGTTTAACTCGGCAATTAATTCGCCCATCAGCATGACGGCGTTCACCCCTTGTTCGGGCATGCTGGAATGCGATTCACGGCCAGTGATGATGGTCTCGAATGACAGAATGCCCTTATGCGCGCCAATCAGCTGCATGTTGGTGGGCTCACCAATCACCACCAGTGATGGATTGGCATTTTTCTGAATCAACGCGGTGGCCATGGGTTCTGCACCTAAGCACCCCACCTCTTCATCATGCGAGAAAGCAAGCCACACTGGTTTGGTTCTGGCGGCGTTTTTAAACTGGGGAACATGGGCAAGCGCAAGGGCAAGGAATGATTTCATGTCGCACGTGCCGCG
>CANEUT010000082.1 GCA_947441895.1 Rickettsiales bacterium
AGGAATCGGGCATGGTCGATGAAGGCTTTATCATGGCTGGCCAGCATGCCGCCGCCACTGGTGGTGATAATTTTATTGCCGTTGAACGAGAACGCCGCGGCCTTGCCAAAATAACCTGCATGCTTGCCGTGGTAAGTGCTGCCGACGGATTCCGCCGAATCAATCACCAGCGCCACGCCATAATCATCGCAGACTTTTTTAATCGCTTCCGCATCGCAGCTTTGGCCATAAATATCGGTCGGCAACACGGCTTTGGGAAGTTTGCCGACTTTTTTGGCATCCGCCAGCGCCTCGGCCAGCAAATTCACATCCATGGTCCAGTTGCTGGGGTCGGAATCGATAAACACCGGCGTGGCACCCAGAAACAGCACGGGCGTTACGCTGCCAATGAAGGTAAGGTTTGAGGCGAACACAGTGTCACCCGGGCCAACGCCAAGACCGCGCAGCGCAAGGTGAATGGCGGCCGTGCCCGAGGTGACGGCGAGGCAATAAGGAATGCCGCACATAGCGGCGAAATCGCGCTCAAACCCATCGACCATGGGGCCAAGCGGGGCGATGTAATTGCTCTCGAACGCCTGATCGATATAGGCGCGTTCGCGGCCACTCATGTGGGGCGGAGAAATGAAAATGCGTGGTGGCTTGGTCATAGGGGTTTCTTCTGCCGATTAGCGCGGGCTACGTCAAGCCGTTCCATGGTGGCCTGACCCTCGGCTGAGACTCCCTCGCGGCCAAGCACCACCTGAACGGTGCGCCACAGAATTTTAACATCATTCCAAAAGCTGAAATTGCGCACATATTCCACGTCCAGCGCCAAGCGATCATCCCAGCTGATGGCGTTACGCCCGCTGACCTGCGCCAAACCGGTAAGGCCGGGGCGCACGGTGTGGCGCAAGGCTTCGGTTTCGGTGTAAAATGGCAGATATTCAGGCAAAAGCGGGCGGGGGCCCACCAGACTCATTTTTCCGGCTAGAATATTGATGATTTCCGGCAGCTCATCAAGGCTGGTGGTGCGTAAGGCTTGGCCAAAGGAGGTAAGGCGCACGGAATCAGGCAGTAAGGTGCCATCAGGCCCGCGCGCGTCGGTCATGGTGCGGAATTTGAGCATGGAGAAGGGTTGGCTGCCAAAACCAATGCGGGTTTGGCGAAAAAAGATAGGGCTGCCCAGTTTAAGCCGCACTAAAACGGCCAAAATCAGCAAAAATGGCCATAAAAATGCCAAAATTCCTGCGGAAACGACGATATCCAAGCTGCGTTTGAGTAAAAAATCCATGGATTGCGGTTACGCGGCATATGAGTGTTTGTCAATTTCTGGCCGTTCATGTAGGGTTTTAAGTATGAAAAACCTACCCGTAGTGATGATTGGAGGCGGCGGTCACACCCGCGTGTTGATTGGCATGCTGCAGCGTGCTGGTATTGCCATTCATGGCATCATCACCAGCAACGAAGCGCTGCTTGGCACCGCCATGATGGGAGTTCAGGTGCTTGGCCTGCAGAAAGATTTTGCCATGAGGCCGAGCGAGGTAACGCTGGTGAACGGCGTGGGTAATCGCGCCAACCGAGGCGGTGCCATGCTCGATGCGCGGGCCGATATCTATCATTTTTATCGCGCGCAGGGGTTCGAGTTTTTGCCCGTGGTGAGTGGTGATGCCATTATTCAACCCGAAGTGATTATGGGTGATGGTGTGCAGGTGATGCCCGGCGCGGTGATTCAACCCGGCGCCATGATTGGTGAAAATGTCATCATCAACACCCGCGCTTCCATCGATCATGACGTGATTATCTATCCGCACTCGCACATTGCGCCCGGCGCCGTGGTGTGCGGACAGGTGGTGATTGGTGAAGAAACGCATATTGGCGCGGGCGCCGTGGTTATTCAAGGCATGCGCATTGGCAGCAATGTGGTGATTGGTGCTGGTGCGGTGGTGAACCGCCACGTGCCCGATAATGCGCTGGTGCGTCCATCACCCAGCAAGCAAATCCGCGTCGAGCCGCTCGTTAAAACGAGCTAGTTTTGATTTGCTCCGCGAGATCGCCTACTGGCGATCGTTACGCGCAGCTCGGCTGGCTCATGGCTGGCTCGCCCGGCTCGCTCTAGTTTGATGCAACGGCTTCACGCACTTTCGCGATGATGTAATCCTGCGTTGGCGCATCCAAATAGGGGTGCATGGGCAGGCTGAACACGCGCAGCGCCAAATCTTCCGCAACCGGCAACGCACCACCCGTGGCGGTTGGGAACATGTTATAGGCCGTTTGCTGATGCAGTGGTTTGGGGTAATAAACCATGGTGGGCACGCCCGCAACTTTGAGCGATGCTTGAATGCCATCACGCGCTTTCTCGCTTTTCGCAATCAACGTATATTGCGCCCACACCGATGTGTAACCAGCAGGCACATGCGGCGTGGCAATCACATCGCTCAGTGTGGCGGTGTAGCGCTCGGCAATGCGGTTGCGGGCCTCTATTTCATCATCAAAAATAGTTAATTTCTCGATGAGGATCGCGGCTTGCAATGTATCAAGCCGCGCATTCAAACCCACGCGCACATTATCATATTTATCGCTGCCTTTGCCGTGCACGCGCAACGAAACCATAATGTCATAGAGCTCTTTGTTGTCGGTAAACACCGCGCCGCCATCGCCATAGCAACCCAGCGGTTTAGCGGGGAAGAAGCTGGTGGTGGTGACCTGCGTGAGGGCACCGGCGCGCACGTTGTTGATGGCACTACCAAAGCCTTGCGCGGCGTCACCCAGCACCCATAATCCGTGTTTTTCGGCGATGGGGTGAATGGCGTCATAATTCGGCGCAAGGCCGAACATATAGACTGGAATGATGCCAACGGGTTTTAGCCCAAGCGCATGAGCGCGGGCAATGCCAGCCTCAATCTGCGATGGGTCGATGTTGAAACTTTCCGCTGTAATGTCGAGGAAAATGGGTGTGGCACCGCGCAGCGCAACAACCTCGGCCGTGGCGGCAAAGGTGAAGCTTGGCAGAAGCACGGCGTCGCCCGGGCCCACATTTTTCGCCATCAGCACCAGGGTCATGGCGTCAGTGCCGTTGCTGCAGCTCAGTACATATTTCGCGTTGGTGAAGGCGGCGAGTTGCTTTTCGAACTCGCCAATTTCTTTGCCCATAATATAGCCGCCATGCTCAAGCACGCGGGCGATGGCTGCATCAAGCTTGGGTTTAATGCGTGCTTGTTGCGCGGCAAGGTCGATGAAATCAATCTTGGCGGGTTTCGAAACCGCTAACTCAGGCTTTGACGACATTGGTTTTATCTTTCACGTTTTTCGTTGCGTTGCGGGTATCAACCACCAGTTTGCTATTGGCGCAGACAAAATCAAAATCCACATCGGAATGGGCAGTTGCAATCAGCACCGCGTCATATTGGCTGAGGGCTTCTTTCGTCAGCGCCACCGATGTGCGGCCGGTGAGGGTGTGGTGCTCACGCGTTGGTGGAATTTCAGGAATGAAGCTGTCGTGATAATCGACCAGTGCGCCACGCTCTTCCAGTTTTTCCCAAATGAACATGCTTGGGCTTTCGCGCATGTCATCCACATCGCTTTTGTAAGCGGCACCAAGCAACAAAATGCGGCTGCCGTTCAGACCTTTTTTCAGATGCGTATCCATGGCTTGACGCAAGCGCTTCACCACATGGCCGAACATGGAGTGGTTCACTTCGCCCGCCAGTTCAATAAAGTGGGTGGGCACGCCATATTCGCGGCTTTTCCAAGTGAGGTAAAACGGATCAATGGGAATGCAGTGGCCGCCGACGCCCGGGCCGGGGTAAAACGCCATGAAGCCAAACGGCTTGGTTTTGGCGGCGTCGATGACTTCCCAAACATCAATGCCCATTTTTTCATAAACAAGCTTCAGCTCGTTCACGAGGGCGATGTTGACGCTGCGGAAAATATTCTCGGTGAGTTTCACCGCTTCCGCCGTGGCGCTGCTTGAAACCGGCACGGCTTTGGTGACCACGTTGCCATAAAGCGCCATGGCCAGCGCGCGTGATTTATCATCATCCGCACCCACCACTTTGGGAATGGTGTGGGTTGAGAACATGCTATTGCCCGGGTCTTCGCGCTCGGGGCTGTAGGCGATGAAGAAATCAAAGCCAGCACGCAAACCGCCCGCTTCCAGCATGGGTTTCATCAGGTCCGTCGTGGTGCCGGGGTAGGTGGTGGATTCGAGGCAAACCAACTGACCGGGGCGCAAATGCGCGGCAATGGTTTCGGTGGTTTTAATCACGTAGCTCATGTCAGGGTCGCGGTGTTTGGTCAGCGGTGTGGGCACGCACATAATCAGCGCGTCGGCCTCGGCCAGTTTTTTGGCATCGGCTGTGGCGTGGAAGCGGCCAACATCAACCATGCCAGCAATCGCGTCATCACCAATGCCTTTGAGGTAGGATTTACCGGCATTCAGGCTTTCAATTTTTTTCGTGTCCACATCGAACGCCAGTACATTGAAGCCCTTAGCGTGGGTGGCGATGGCGAGTGGGAAGCCCACATAGCCCATGCCCAAAATGGCGATGGTGGCTTTGCAGCCCTCAAATTTGGCGAGCAATGCTTCGAAGTCAAAGCTGCTGGAAACCAGTTTAGGCGACGCGGACATGGTCGTTCTCCTTGGAAATTTCGACGAGTTGTTCATTCTCAATACGGTATTTGCGGCCTTCGCGTGGGCAGATTAAATCATCGCCCAAACGTTCGCCCGCGTGGCTTACCCAGCCAATTTGGTGCGCCGGGTTGCCAACCATTAAGGCGTGTGGCTTTACGGGTTTGGTCACCACCGAGCCAGCGCCGATGAGGCAATAAGCGCCAAGTTCGTTACCGCAGACGATGGTAGCATTGGCACCAATGGTGGCGGCGCGGCCAACACGTGTGGGCAAATATTCGTCTTTGCGTTCAATTTCAGCACGTGGGGTGTTGACGTTGGTGAAGACGCAGCTTGGGCCGCAGAACACGCCATCTTCCAGCACCACGCCTTTATAGAGGCTGACATTGTTTTGAATTTTGCAGCGATTGCCCACCACCACATCCGGCCCGATCATCACATTTTGCGCGACCACGCAATTTTCGCCCATGGTGGTACCGCCCAAAATGTGGCTGAAGTGCCAAATTTTGGTGCCGGTACCAATGGTGCAGCCCTTATCGACCAATGCGGTGGGGTGCACATATACGCCTGCGGGCGCGTTGGTTGCAAGGTTCACAGGACCTCCCGTTTTCATGGATTGTTCGGCGGCTTCCAGCACTTTCAACACGCGAATGCCTTCGGCGGCGTCGGTGCGCAGTGTGACACTGCCCGCCATGGCATCAAGGAAATGCTGACATTCGTTTTTCAGCGGTTCACCGGCGGTGAGGGTCACCATTTCAGCATCGGCCTTCACAGGGCTTGGCACCGCGCCATCCCACTTCACGCCGTGGCGGAAGAGTTGCAGTTTTTGCTCCATGGGCAGCGTGTCATCGAACACGGCCATGGCTTTTTCGCCAATTACTACCAGTTTTTGTTCTTTGATGGGGTGCAGCCAGCTGACGAACACATGGCCCTTGGCGCCACTGGTGAAGGTGAATTCGGTGGTCACCACATCGGGAATGCCCGCGCTGATGCTGGCCATGCCCTGTGCTGAAACGGTAACAGGTGCCACACCAAACAGGCCTAGCACCATGGAAATATCATGCGGGGCGAAGCTCCACAGCACGTTTTCTTCGGTGCGGAATTTGCCGAGGCTGAGGCGGTTGGAATAAACATAGCTGATATTTCCAAGCTCACCGGCGGTCACCAGTTCTTTCAATTTCAAATAAGCGGGATGGTATTGCAGCAGGTGACCCACCATCACCACTTTATTTTTTTCTGCGCCCAGTTTTTCCAGCGCTTCCGCATCAGCCACGGTGAGGGCCAGTGGCTTTTCAACAAACACATGTTTGCCCGCGTTGATGGCTTGCGTGGCGAGCGATGCATGCTGTGCAGCGGGGGCCGCAATCACCACACCGGCGATGCTGGCATCGGCCAGAATTTCATCGACCGTGCGCACGGGCACGTTATGCAGTTGGCTTTGCGCCTGCGCATTTGGTGCATAAGCGTCGGCCACCGCTGCCAGCGCACCCAGTTCGGACATGTTGCGCACCAAGTTTTTGCCCCAGTAGCCACAGCCGATGACGGCGATATTTTTCGAAGTTTTGCTCATGGCCGCCTCACTAGCACTTGGGTGGCCAAAAACAACAGGAAAATGCAAGATTTAGGTAGTTTTTTGGCGGTTGTCATAGCGCCAGATGGCAGCCGTCATGATGATGAAATAGAGGGTATATGAAAAAGCCTCATACATGACCACGCACCAAATAAAATCATGGAAGGGTAAATCGCTAAAGAAAGTGAGGCCAAACGCAAAGAGGCCATGCATCACCTGCCACAGCGCAATGGCACGCAAACGCTTGATGGCAATGACGGCATGGGCTAGTGCCGGGCCCATCAGCCAGAACAGCATGCACAGTGAAATCATTTGCACCATTTCCACGCTATCTTCCCAACCGGCACCCAAATAAAGGCCAAAGAACCACGGGCCCAGCAAATAGGTACCTACCGTGGCCACCACTCCAAGGCCAAGCATGAGTGCGGCGATGCGAATATAATAGGGCCATAATTTTTCGCCGGCGTGAATTTTCTCGGCGAAATGGCGCAAAATAACCTGTCCGAACGATGCGGCGACCAAGGCCATGGCGGCGTTGATAAGGTTGCGTACCACCGAATAATGGCCAGTTAAGTCCAGTGAGTAATGCGCCGTGATAACAATGACCGGTACTTGCGCGGCAATGTTATTGATGGATGACGGAATGCTGCCAAAAAGTGGGAATTCTGAAAACTTACGCATCAGCTGCCAATAATATATTTTGGGCAAATTATAATCGAAGCGCAGCTGGTAACGGTAGGCTTGGATAAGCGCAAATATGCCAGTGAAGGTGAGTCCGGCAATAAAACCAAACATCAGCCCCGTGGGCACATTCAGCAAGCCAAGCGCTAACACAATGCCTGCAATGCTGGTGGCCTGACAAATTTTATTCAGGCTTTGCAGGTGAAACTTACCTTTGCGCAACAGCCAGTAATTCGCAATATTGATGATGGATGCG
>CANEUT010000083.1 GCA_947441895.1 Rickettsiales bacterium
GTATTCGGTCACCAGACTCAATGTACTGATAATAAAGCAAATATGCCGAAAGATTTGAGTTATATTTCTCAAAAAGGCCAGCACTGTCATTTCGAATTAACGACCAATTTAGTTAACGCGACATCCTATATAAGAGACAATTTTTCGCGCACGCCAATTGAGTCATTCAAAGGAAAAAGTTTTGAGGAACTTCTGGAACGCTATCGCGATGAACAGCATAGAAGTTATAGGAACTATATTCTCTGGATTTACATTTATCCGCTTATTGTCTTGCCGAGTTTGATTTTTTTGGCGATGGCTTGGATACGCAAAGCGACCTTTTCTTCTTTATCAACGATAGCCAAAGTCATTTTGGTCATTCCCCCTGTTTTGTTCCATTTATTAGTGCTCTCTCTTCTTCTTACTCCTTATTCTCATCCAAATTTGAAGCTGCCGCTTCTATTTATGCTGTTGATGTATCTGTTTTACTTATTTCGTCCTGTAGTTCGCCGTCGTATGCGCAGAGCGTAAGGAACTTCTTGCGGTGGCCTTGCCGCATCACTGGCGGCAAAAACTCTCAAAACCTCAAAAAAACCCGTTTCTGGGTCGAGTGTTGCAGGTTTTTTTGTTACCTTTAACCTCATGAAGAAGCGTGCTCACATCATCCGTTTTGTCATCCCGGGCCTGACCCGGGATCTCCTAAAAGCAGATTCCCACTTTCGCGGGAATGACAAATATGGGGTGTCGTTCTGCCAACAACGCAATCGCCCATAGAAATGGATCGACCATGAACACTGTTCCCCAGCCTGACGTTCTAAGCACCGAAATGACCAAGAAACTGGTCATCGAATATTTGCAGGCCAACCCGCAATTTCTGGCTGAACACCCCGATTTGTTCGAGGTACTGACCCCGCCCGAGCAGCAACATGGCCGCGGGGTGATCGATTTTCAATATTACGCCATCGACAATTTGCGTCGCGGCATGAAGCGCATGAAGGACCGGTTTCAGGGGTTGGTGGTCAGCGCGCGCGAGAATTTATCGGTGCAGCAACAGGTGCAGCAGGCGGTGCTTTCCACCATCCGCGCCAAAAATCTGGAAGAGTTGCTGGAAGTGCTGACGGCCGATTTGGTGCGCTGGTTCGATGTGGATGTGGTGCGTCTGGCCATGGAATCGGACATGGCGGGCATTTACGAGACCTATTACAACGAGCAGAATTATTCCGGCATTTGCTTTGTGCCCAACGGCACGGCCAATGCCGTCATGCTGGGCGACCATGTGCGCCTCATTTCCGATACGCAGGCCGAGCCCCCCATTGGTTTTGAAATGGTGTTTGCCGATTGTTCCAGCCTGGTGCGCAGCTGCGCGTTGGTGCGGCTTGAACTGCCGACCATTGGCCGTCCGGCCGTGCTTGCCTTCGGCGTGCGCCATGCCGACCGCTTCCACCCGCATCAGGGCGGCGAGCTGCTGGGTTTCCTTGGCGAAGTGATGAGCCTTGTGCTAGACCGTTGCCTGACGGAAAGCGATTTTTCGTCGTAGGGAGAAATACTCGTCATTGCGAGGAGCGATAGCGGCATGGCAATTTTTCTTACTTTGTCATCCCGGGCTTGACCCGGGATCTCCTTGAGAAGATTCCCGCTTTCGCGGGAATGACAAAAAATAGGATGGCGCGCCCAGCTCGCATAACTGGAGAACGAATGACCGATAAAAAAACTGCATCTGCACCGCTTTCGGCCGATATTCAAACCCAGTTGCGCGGGTGGATGAAAGAGCTGATGGGCGTGCGTCGCGCCAGCAATCACAGCGTCACCGCCTATTTGCACGATATTTCAGGCTTCCTCGCATTCCTGCACCAGCATTTGGGTCATGCCATTGCGCTCGATGATTTGGCCAAGCTGGAAGAGCGCGATTTGCGCGCCTGGCTGTCCTATCGCGTGGGCAAGGGTTATGCGAAATCATCCAACGCACGGTCGCTTTCAGCGGTGCGCACGTTCTTCCGTCACCTCAACCACCATGCGGGCATTCGCAATGTGGCCGCGCTGCAAATCGCCACGCCCAAGCTTGATAAGCCACTGCCCAAAGCACCGAATGAAAATCAAGCCACCGCCACGCTGGAAGGGCTGCGCGACAACGAAAAAGAAGGTTGGATTGCCGCGCGTGATCACGCCATTGCCCTGCTGCTTTATGGCTCGGGCTTACGCATCAGCGAGGCACTTGGCCTCACCGTGGCTGATGTTAAAAAAACCAAAGGCAGTATTCGGGTGCGGGGGAAAGGCAATAAAGAACGCCAGGTGCCCATACTCGCCATCGTGAAAAAATCCATCGATGCTTATTTGAAGGAATCACCCCACCATTGGCGCATGGGCGATGATTTTGTGCTGTTCGTGGGGTTGCGTGGCAAGCCCCTGCAGCCCGCCGTCTTCCAGCGGACGCTAAGCGTGCTGCGGCGTCAGATTGGATTGCCGGAAAGCCTTACCCCCCACGCACTGCGCCACGCATTTGCTACCCACCTGTTAAGCCGCGGCGCCGAATTGCGCGACATTCAAGAACTGCTGGGCCATGCCAGCCTATCCACCACCCAGCGCTATACGCATGTTGATACGGCGCGGTTGCTATCCGCTTACGCCGATGCCCATCCGGCGGCGGGTAAGCAGCATTAGCTTTAAAGCGGCGTAGCCGCGTGGGGGCGAAGCCGCCCCCGCCTATCGGCTCCCCCTCGTTCGGCCTTCGGCCTCCGGCTCGCGCCATAAAGCGCTATGCGGGAACTCCTCAAGCGATAGAATAGTCAGTGCGTAGCCTTCCATGGCGAGCCGCGAGCAAAGCGAAGCGAGGTGGGTCTGGGGGATTCTTATCCCCCACGCGGCTTCGCCGCTGATCAAAAAATGCTGCAGTTTTTTGCTGCAGCAAAAAACGTGCTGCACTGCATGTACATGGTGCGTCGCAGCGACGAATTGTGCAGATTTTTTCCGTATTTTTTGCTATAAAGAAAGTGAGGATAAGCCTCAGAAAGTGTAAGGTTAGTGTTATGAAAATGATTCATGTATTAACGTTGTTCCTTGTTATCATTGGTGGTCTGCATTTTGCGCTCACCGGCTTTGGGATCAATCTTCTTGGCGCCATTTTTGGTGGTGCCAATATTACGATCCTCTACATCGTGATGGGTCTTTCGACCATCTACCATGTATCGCCGATTCTGAAGACGCATTTGTCGTCCCTTTAAGTTCGGACAATGGCGGCGCGGGTAAAATCCGCTGCCGAATGAGTCAGTCCTACCACATGAAAATGTGGTAGGACTTTTCTTTTGTATTGCTCCGCGAGATCGCCTTCTGGCGATCGCTGCGCGCCACTTCGTGGGCTGATGGCTCGCTCATCCAACTCGCCCGTATCCCATTACAACCGTTTCCGTAATCGGTGCGTAGCCGAAGGCGAGCCGCGCGAGCGAGGGGTTTGGGGGTCCACCCCAACGCGGCTTCGCCGCCAATCAAAAGTGAGGCCGCATTAGCTAACGTGCAGCGTTAGTTAATGCGCGCCGCCACCGCATCGATGAAGTCACCGGTGGTGAGGTATTGCTGATGCGCTCCAACCAGCAGCGCCAAATCTTTCGTCATGGCGCCGGCTTGCACCGTATCAATAACGGCTTGCTCTAGCTTATTACAAAACGCCTCGAGCGGCGCGTTATCATCAAACCGCGCGCGATATTTCAGCCCTTCTGTCCAGGCAAAAATGCTGGCGATGGGATTGGTGCTGGTGGGGTTACCTTTTTGGTGTTCACGGTAATGACGCGTTACCGTGCCGTGCGCCGCTTCGGTTTCTACCGTTTGGCCATCGGGTGTCAGCAGCACGCTGGTCATCAGCCCCAGCGATCCAAAGCCCTGCGCCACCACGTCAGACTGCACATCGCCATCATAGTTTTTGCAGGCCCACACATAGCCACCTTCCGACTTAATGGCATAGGCCACCATGTCATCAATCAGCCGGTGTTCGTACCACAGCTTCGCTTCGGCGAATTTCTGCTTGAACTCGGTATCAAACACGCGTTGGAAAATATTTTTGAAATCGCCGTCATAGCGTTTCAAAATCGTATTCTTGGTAGAGAGATAGACGGGGTAATTCACCGTCAGCGCATAGTTGAAGCAGGCACGGGCGAAGCCTTCAATCGATGCATTGAGGTTATACATGGAAAGCGCCACGCCCGCGCTTGGAAAATGGTACACTTCCTGCTCAATCGGCTTGCTGCCATCATCGGGCTTAAAGCTCAATGTCAGTTTGCCCGGGCGATCAATGATGATGTCGGTGGCGCGATATTGATCGCCAAACGCATGGCGACCCACAATGATGGGGGCTTGCCAGCCCGGCACATAGCGCGGAATATTGCTGCAGATGATGGGGGCGCGGAAAATGGTGCCATCGAGAATGTTACGAATGGTGCCGTTGGGGCTTGGATACATGCGCTTCAGGTTGAATTCTTTCACCCGCGCTTCATCCGGGGTGATGGTGGCGCACTTAATGCCCACGCCGCAATTTTTAATGGCGTGCGCCGCTTCCAACGTCACACGGTCATCGCTCGCATCGCGCGATTCAATGCTGAGATCATAGTATTTCAGGTAAATATCAAGATAGGGCAAAATGAGTTTTTCTTTGATCATGGCCCAGATGATGCGGGTCATTTCATCGCCATCCAGCTCGACAACGGGTTTGCTCACGGTTATTTTTGGCATGGGGATCTCTCTTCAAAAAAGCGGCTAATAGCAACATTACGCCTAGCCACTAACGAAAGTCACGCCGCGACGCAATGAAAACCCATGCTGCAATGCGGCGATAAAGTGTGTTGGGCTTGCCAGTTGAAAACGAACACGATAGATGAGAAAGTTGGATAAACTCAAGGATTCTATGTCATACATTCCCACATCGCGTCGTCGCGGCATTGCATTGGCAGCCGCTGTTTTTAGCATTCTCATGCTGGTGCTGCAAATGGGCATGCGCCAAAGCCAGCGGCAAGCCGCTGATGCGGCGATTCCTGCACTCACCCTCACGCAGGAAATGGCGCTTGGTCAAATGGCAGCGCCCACGCTTCAAGCAGCCTATGGCGGTATCAGCCAAAATATCGACCAAACCGCCACCGTAAGTCGCGTGGGTCAACATCTTGTGAGCGTGCTTGATGCCGCAAAAAATCCCTGGAAGTTTGAATTTTACCTGTTGGCAGAACCCAATATTTTAAATGCCTATGCCCTTCCCGGCGGCCCAATATTTATGACCACTGCCTTGCTCAACCGCTTGCAGACCGAGGGACAGCTGGCTGCCATTCTGGCGCAACAAATTGCCCATGTGAATCATCGTCATGTGGCGAAACAGCTAAAAGCGCTGGGACTCACCACCGCACTGCTTAGCACCACCAACGGCGACCCCATTGGCCACATGGTACCGGAAGTGGTGAAGTTCACTTTTACGCCTGAGCAAGAATTAGTGGCCGATCGTGACGCGGCGGAACTTATGGGCAAGGCAGGATACAGCCCCGCCGCCCTCACTAGTGCACTGGGCATTTTAAGCACCGCTTATTATGCCAAGGCCGAAGTGGCCTATTTCACCACTCACCCCAATGCACCCAATCGGCTGGAAAATATTACAGCAGCTATTGCCGCGCTTTACCCAAGCGGCGTGCCGGACCACTTAAGCAAATAGCGTCGGCTAACGTTTCGCGTTTAAATCCGCTTCAATAATTTTGCGGGCGCAAAGTGCTATTTGCGCTTTGGCATCGACTAGCTCTTTGCCTTGCAACCGGTCGGTATGAATCGATTCACGCAAACGCCTCGCTTCAGCAGTGGCACGCTGCAGGGCATTAATTAACCGCATCACATCGGCCGGAGCATCCCCCACGGTGCCCAAAAGCTTGGGCGCCGTAGCACCCGTTGCAAAAATCACCTGAATAGTGCCCTGTTGAATGCCTAAATAGGCACCGCGCAGCCCATCGGCCACATCACGCGCCACATTTTCGGGCCCATGTTCGGCCACATCTTTATTATCCACCCGCACTTCGAGGCCATTTTCACCATTCAGCGTCAGCACCTGGTTCAAATCATGCGCGGCGCCCACTAAATTTTCTGCCTGGCTACGACTCAATGAGAAAGCCTGCTCAACATCGGGCCGGTTTTGCGCCGTTTTTGCACTCTGCGACTTAACAAAATTAATCTCCAACCACTCAGGCAACGGCGCAGCCATGATATCCCCACATGTTGTGTGTTTCGTACCCTAGCACAAAACTACTAAGAATTCATCAATGTGCCTAATAAATTAAGCATCCTGCTCCAGCACTTCTTTCGCCATGGCACGGGCAAACTGGGCAGCCGACGAGTCATGATGGGTCTGACCCAGCATAATGGCCCCCTGAAACAGAAGAATAACTTTGCGGGCAGTCACTTTGGGGTTACGGCAATTGGCATAGACACAGAGGGTGGAAATATATTCTTCAAGATGCATATAGAACTGGCTGCAGGCCTGCTCAATGTTCGCGTCTTTACCCTCAAATTCCAACTTGGCGTTGAGCGCCAAACAGCCTGCAAAGTTGCCTTCGGCAAAGTCTTCTCCCTGAATATCGAACAGGCATAAGATCTGACGAATGGGGTCACTGGTGCGGGCCGCCATAATGACCGGAATTCTTTCAAAGACCAGCTGTTGATAGTGCTCAATAACAGCGGCGATCAAGGCTTCCTTTGTACGAAAATATTTGTACAATGTTCGCTTCGATATACCCGAATTTTCGAGGACAGTATCGACACCGGTCGCATGAAACCCCGGGCCATAGAAAGCCTGATAGGCCCGCTCGACAATCTCATTGCGCTTGCTTAGTTTCACCACTAGCCATTGATAAATAATAAATTATTTTTATTTAATTGATGCATAATACCAAACATAGTTTACTGTGTAAACAAAAAGGTTTATCAAGTGCGTAGCGATAAACAATTCTGTTTACCAAATTTTTTATTTATATGCTCTTATTCTCAAAAACAGTTGCTTTTTGATAGCTGAAAAATCACTTCTTCAAGGGTGCCTCCTGAATCTGTCGGTATTCTATTTGATGCACCCAACGCACTCCCAAAAATCTATCTGTCAGGCCATCCCAATAA
>CANEUT010000084.1 GCA_947441895.1 Rickettsiales bacterium
GAGCTTTGCCCCAAGCATTAACGCATCGGCCGCTAAGCGCGACTTACCCGTGCCCGAATCACCTAAAATGAGGCAGCCCATACCCGAAAAGCTGATGGCAGTGGCGTGAAGAGAATCCATAGTTACGCCTTTTATTTTGTCATTCCCGCGAAAGCGGCGTCCGGAGCGTAACGGAGAGACGCGCCTTCGCCAATCCAGAGCCACAAAAACGAAAAGCAAGATTCCCGATGAACCTGCGTTAACAAATGCATGCATTTGGACTTCGCTAGCTCGGGAATGACAAGCGCTTTGCTTTTAAGCGGCGACGCCTTCGGGATCAACCCAGGAAATGTTACCATCAACCCGACGATACACCACGTTCGCGCGGCCATTACCAGCGTTGAAGAACATGAGGGCAGGCAAATTGGCCAGATCCATTTTCATTACGGCTTCGCTGACCGTTAGGGTTTCCACGTTGGTTGAGGTTTCAGCCACCACCACGGGTGCCCATTTCTCGGCCAACTCTTCGCTATCGCTTTCTGGTTTCAACACATATTTGCGGGCGCTGAGCGCGCGCAATTCGGCCTTATCTTGCTGGTGATGGTCTTTAATGCGGCGCTTATAGCGACGCAGCTGTTTTTCCACTTTGGTCGCAGCATCATCAAACGCGGCATAAACCTCGTTAGCACCCCCTTGGCTTTTTAACGTAATACCCGAATGGGTACCGGTGTTGCCATGAATATCAACCCGGAATTGATGATGGGCTTCTTTCGAAACCACCACATCAACACTGACAATGCGATCGAGATATTTGTTCAGGCCCTCGCTTAAACGTTTTTCAACATGGGCTTGAAACGCAGCGCCCAGATCCACCTGCCGTCCGGAGATGTGAAGTTGCATAAATTTCCTCTTTTCGTGGGAAGTTGTTTGGAATCAGACATATGTCAGTTCGCACGGGTGCCATGCACAACGAGCGAAACTTTAATATAATACGAAATACGGGAAATTTCTAGGGCGTTTTGTCATCCTGAGTAAAACGAAGGATCTCAATCTAATTTCTCCAGATTCTTCGCGTTGCTCAGAATGACACGATTTAGAGTTTTGGCAACTTAACACCCAAGGCATTCGATAAACGATCGGCCTCGCCGTAATAAGCCACGCGGCGTAGGAAGCGGGGCATAATGCCCGACCATTTAAAATCACCAATCAGCTTGCCATCGGTCCCCTCACCCTTGGTTTGGAAGGCGAATAGCTCTTGCATGGTAATTACGTCGCTTTCCATGCCCACCACTTCCGACACATAGGCCACGCGGCGCATACCATCGCGCATGCGGCTGATTTGCACCACCAAATGAATGGCGGAGGCAATTTGCGACCGAATGGCATGGGCCGGCAAATTAAGGTTGGCCATGGTAATCATATTTTCAAGTCGCGCCATGGCATCGCGCGGGTGGTTGGCGTGCACGGTGGTGAGCGAGCCCTCGTGGCCGGTATTCATGGCCTGCATCATGTCGAACGCTTCGGCGCCACGCACTTCACCAATAATAATTCGGTCGGGTCGCATGCGCAGGGCATTGCGCATTAAATCACGAATGGTCACCTCATCTTCGCGGCGACCAGCGCGCACGGGCCGCGTTTCCAACCGCACAATGTGGGGCTGCTGCAATTTAAGTTCCGCCGCATCTTCGATGGTTACAATGCGCTCATCGGCATCGATATGGTGCGAAATGGCGTTCAGTAGCGTGGTTTTTCCTGAACCTGTGCCACCGGCAATAATAATATTCATGCGGCAGCGTGCCACCACTTTTAAAAACTCGGCGAGGCCACTGGATATATTTCCCTGATCACGCATGGTATCGAGCGTGATGCTGTGTTTGGAAAATTTGCGGATGGAAATAGAGGTGCCATCCACCGACAAGGGCGGGGCAATAATATTCACGCGGCTGCCATCGGGCAACCTGGCATCAAGCAGTGGGCGATTTACATCCACCGCACGTCCGGCCTGCGCGCCAATGGATTGGGCAATGCGGAACACTTCGGCATCGCTGGCGAAGGTAAGGCTGGTTCTTTCAAGCTTACCGGCGCGTTCCACAAACACATGGTTTGGGCCGTTGATAAGAATATCATTCACCGTTTCATCCTCCAGCAGCGGGCGCAGCGGTTCTAGCGCTACAATGGCATCAGCCAAAGCGGCGCTTAAATCGGCAGCGGGTTCAGTAGAACTAAGTGTTTGGCCTTGTGATAAGGCTCGCGAAAGCAGCGCAATTTGCGTTTCAAGAGCAGCAATCCGTTGGTCGGTATAATCGGTCATGCATTCCTCTGATTGGGTGTTCGGTTCTAGGTGAATTGATGTGTCTTGTCACGCACCCGATTTCTGGCGACGACGCACCACGGATGATGGAATGCCCATTTCTTCGCGGTATTTGGTGACGGTGCGGCGCGCCACGTCGATGTTGCGATCCTTCAGGCGCTTTACAATCGCATCGTCAGAAAGAATGGCTTTGGCATCTTCCGCCATCACCAATTCTTTGATGTAGTACATGACCGTTTTGCTTGAAAAATCATTAGCTCCCGTGCCAGCGTTAATGGAAGAGGTGAAGAAAAATTTCAGCTCTAACGTGCCGCGCGGGGTAGCCATAAATTTGGAAGTGGTAACACGGCTGATGGTCGATTCATGCATGCCCACGGCAGCGGCAATATCTTTCAGCACCAGCGGTTTTAAAAAGCGAATGCCATGCAGCAGAAATTTATCCTGCTGTTTCACCATTTCCTGTGCCACTTTTAAAATGGTGTTCGCCCGCTGGTCGAGCGCTTTCACCAGCCAGTTGGCGTTGGCCAATTGCTCGGTCATGAATTTTTTGGCTTCTTTATCATTCGCGCGCGCGCCCACATCGGCCGCATAATGGCGGTTCACCAGCACGCGCGGCAAGGCATCGGGGTTCAGTTCCAAATGCCAACCGCCGCCTTTGGCGCGGCGCACAATCACATCGGGAATGACGGCTTGCACATCTTCGGCGGCAAAACCGCTGCCGGGCTTTGGGTTGCAGCGGCGAATATCGGCCAGCATTTGGGCAAAATCTTCCTCATCCACCTCGCATTTTTTGCGAAGGGCCTGCAGCTCGCCACTGGCAATCATTTCCAAATTGGCCAGCATGGTTTCCATGCAGGGGTCCAGCCGGTTCATATCCAGCAGTTGCAGGCGCAAACATTCGGTGAGGCTGCGGGCGAACACGCCGGCAGGTTCCATTTGTTGCAGGCGAATAATCACCGCATCCACCTCGTCGCTGGTGGCGCCCAGCGTTTTGGCGAGGGAGCTGGTATCTTCGCGCAAATACCCCGCGTCATCGATCATATCGGTGAGTTTTTCGGCAATCAGCAGCTGGGCCGAATCGGTAATATCCATGTGGATTTGTTCCAGCAGATAATCGCGCAAACTTTGGTCGCGCGCGCTGGCGGAATCAATATCCATACCTTCGCCATCACCATCGAACGCGTTGCCCCCACCGCCCTGGGCGCCGCTGGCCGACACACGCTCGAACGATTCGCCTTCCGACCATTCATCGCCATACGAACCATCATTCAGCGATTCATTGACGGAATAATCATCTTCGGAAACGGTGATTTCTTGCGTGTCGGCGGCGGCAATTTCGCTTTCTTCGCTGGCGGCAACCTCATGCGCGTCATCGGCCGGTGCGCCCTCTTCCCCCTCATCGCGGGAGAGCAGCGGGTTTTTTTCCAGCTCGGTGTCGATATATTCCTGAAGTTCTACGGCGGAAAGCTGCAGCAGTTTAATGGACTGCTGAAGCTGCTGCGTCATCACTAAATTCTGCGATTGCCTAAATTCTTGCTTCAATCCAACCATTCGGCCGTCCCATGCGGTGACATGCAAGAAATATACCGAAACTTCAGTGATTACTCAAGGCAGCAATGCGCTTGACTTGCCCTAGCGCGGACGAATTACCCGCCAGCATGTGATGCCTGCCACAAGACCGGCTATCAAGAAAGGAATTAGGTATTTCATTGTCTCTAAAAAGGTTTTGGAAGCATAAGGCAGCACATTGGTGAGAACCACCATAAGCAACCCGCCGACAATTGCACCGCACATCGCGTAAAATAGAGGGCCTTTAATTTTGAATTTTTTCCCCGCCAAAATCACCAGAATAAACGGCAAAAACGCACTAAAGAAACAAAGCACCCAATATAAAATAAACACGAGAACAAGATTAAAAACAGCGCCACTCGTTATAGCGCCACTGATTATAAGGTTAAACCCGCCATTTTGCGGCCAAAAAGCTAGACAGAATGCTGAAGCTGTAACAGCGGCAATATAAGCTTTAAATGGTGAACGGCGAAAAAACTTCTCGTCGCCGGTCATAGGCTGAAGCGTTCACCCAAATAAACGCGGCGCACTTCTTCGTTATTCACGATTTCATTCGGACGGCCTTCCATCAGCACCGTGCCTTCGTGAATGATATAAGCGCGGTCGATCACATCCAGCGTTTCGCGCACGTTGTGATCGGTAATCAGCACGCCGATGCCGCGGTTTTTAAGGTGGCCCACCAGCGTGCGCACATCGGCAATGGCGATGGGGTCAATGCCCGCCAGCGGTTCATCAAGCAGAATGAAGGATGGGCGACCGGCCAGTGCGCGGGCAATTTCCGCCCGGCGACGTTCACCGCCCGAAAGCGCCAGCGCCGGCGAGTTACGCAAATGGGTGATGGAGAATTCCGCCAGCAATTCATCACACATGGCGTGACGTTTTTGCGGGTCGTCTTCACCCACTTCCAGCACGGCCATAATATTTTGTTCCACCGTCAGGCCACGGAAAATGCTGGCTTCCTGCGGCAAATAGCCAATGCCCAACCGCGCACGGCGATACATGGGCAGCTTGGTGATGTCGGTTCCGTCGAAATAAATGCTGCCATAATCCGGCGTCACCAAACCGGTAATCATGTAAAAACAGGTGGTTTTACCCGCACCGTTGGGGCCAAGCAGGCCCACGGCCTCACCGCGTTGCAATTCCAGCGACACATTGCGCACCACGGGGCGTTTGGCATATTGCTTGCCCAAATTGCGCACCACCAGGCCAGAGTTTTTTTCAACCAAGGCGGGGGCTTTGGGCTGGGCAGGTTCAGCACGAGGAATGGCAACGACAACTGGTTCGGCAAGCGGCGGTAGTGGCGCAAACACGGCTTCTTCCGCCGCAGATGATTCTGGCTTTACCAGCCAATCATCACCCAAGCCATCATTGTTTTTATCATCCGCCATTATTGACCCGTTTTTTTAGCATCGTTGGCTTCACCTTTGGGGGTGGGCACAAACAAACCCTGCACACGCTGACCTTTCACTGGCACGCCCGCCGCATTCACCCCGCCTGCGCCGCCAGTAAGCACACTGCGACCCGTGGCCATATTATAATTCAATTTGGTGCCTTTGAGTACGTTTTTATCGCGGATGAGGGTGACACTCTTTCCGGTCAGATCAATCGTTTCCGCATCGACATTGTAAATGGCTACGTCGCCCTGCGCGGTTTCAGCCGGTGTGGTGAAGACCACATTGCCGGTGGATTCAATTTTGTAAATGCCCTGACCAGCAGTGCCAGTGGCGGCTTTTTCAGGCGCTTTTGCGCCATCGGCCGGCAAGGGTTTCTTCGCATCATCCCCTTTATAGAACACCACCATTTTGGCGGCGCGCATGGTGGTGGTGCCTTGTTTGGCAATCACGTTTCCGGTGAATACGGCCTTATGTTCGGGCTGGAAGACATCGAGTGCATCGGCGCTGAGTTCAATGGGCTGATCGGCCGCGACGGGTGTTTTGGCGGCGAGTGCGTGGCCGGTGCCCGCTAAAACCACCATCAAAGAAACCAGCATCCGGTGTTTCATCGTTTTTTCTTTGCCCGATCGATGTGAAGCTGCACGCGTTGTGTGCCGCCTTTGAAAATAATATGAGCACCTTTATCCCTTATTTCGAAGCCACTTGCAAGCACGTTGCCCAGCGGGCCGGTGCCGCTAATGGACTCATTTCCATAGGTGTCGTTGGTTTTGGTGTCGATGGTGGCGCGGTTGGTGATAAAGCTGTAGCCGCGATCATCAATCACCGTCACATTGCTTATCAGCTCAATTTTTTTGGCGTCTTGGTGATATTCGGCCTTGTCGGCCGTGAGCGACAACCACCCACCATTCTTCCGCAGCATTTGCGCTTCCACCTGATCGATCACCGCCAGCGACTGGCTGATTTGCGTGGCCTTCACACCATTGACTTTAAATTGCTCACCCGCCGCATTACTGCCGCGATATTCAGGATTGCTCATCACCGGACTGGAGGCTTTCTGGCCCGGCTTCACCGTATTATCGATAAACGACATGCGAATGCCCGAACGGTCTTTGGTGAGCAGTGGCCAGGCGATGAGACTGGTGAGCAACGCAAACGCAAACACGCCCAAAAACCATTTGCTGTAGAGCACAAACCGCGTGTAGCGACCCAACTTCGAGAAAAGATGATCTACCTCGCGCACGGCCCAGGTGGCCGATGACATGCGCTTAAACTGTGGGGGTTCAGCCATGCGTGGCCTACATCACTCCGGCGCGCAAACAATCATGAATGTGCAAAATGCCCACCGGCTTTTGCTGATCAATCACGAATAAACTGGTGATGGATTTGCTGTTCATAATGCCCAGCGCCTCGGCCGCCAGCATGGTAGGGGTGATGGTCACCGGCGTTTTGGTCATCACTTCGGCGGCGTTTTTGGTCATTAAATCATCGCCCATGTGGCGGCGCAAATCACCGTCGGTCACCACGCCAACCAACGCACCAGCTTTGTTTGTTACACCGGCGCAGCCAAAGCGTTTGGCGGTCATGGTGAGTAGTGTTTGCTGCATGGGGGTCGATTCATCCACCAGCGGCACTTCGGCGCTGGCATGCATTAAGTCGGTCACGCGCATGAGCTGTGCGCCAAGTTTTCCGCCGGGGTGAAATACGGCAAAATCTTCCCGCGAGAAACCTTTTTTGGTGAGCGGCGCCACGGCCAGCGCGTCACCATACGCCATCATCATGGTGGTGCTGGTGGTGGGAGCGCCGATGGGCGAAGCTTCAGGCACTTCGGGCAGC
>CANEUT010000085.1 GCA_947441895.1 Rickettsiales bacterium
CGTGCAATACAGCGCGGGCAAACTGTCACGGCATTTTTGGGTGGCAGACAAATAATTATTTCTTCAGGAGATTAAAAATGAAAAAGACTGCATTGGCACTGGTTTCCGCACTCCTTCTTCTCTCGGCGTGTGATTCTTCTTCTTCCAACGATGGTTCGGCTGGCGGCGCTGGTTCGGGCGCACCTGGCACCGGTTCGGGCATCCTCGGCCAAGCGGCTGATGGCAGCAGCGTATCGGACCGCGTATATTTCGCGACCGATAGCTCAGTGGTTGAAGCCGATGGTCAAGCAGCGCTGGATAAGCAAGCTGAATGGCTGAAAGGCAACAGCAGCGTAAACGTCACCGTTGAAGGTCACGCCGATGAGCGTGGCACCCGTGAGTACAACATCGCCCTGGGCGAGCGTCGTGCAACGGCTGCTAAAAGCTACCTCGTAAGCCAAGGCGTTTCGGCTAGCCGCATCACCACCATCTCGTATGGTAAAGAGCGTCCAGCCGCCACTGGCAACGACGAGTCGGCCTGGAGCCAGAACCGTCGCGCTGTAACCGTGATTGCTAACTAGTTCTCACGAACACTCGAATAGAAAGCCCGCCGGTTATTTCCGGCGGGCTTTTTTATTGTGTTCATGCAGGGCAGGGCTTGAATGCTGAAGCAAAAGTTGCTAGCACCGTTAATCTCGCACCCAATATAGTTTGTCATCCCCGCGAAGGCGGGGATCCAGGCCAGCAAATATTTGCATCGCAGACGTGATGCGCTGGATTCCCGCCTTCGCGGGAATGACGAAGATTAGGAAATGATTGCTATGAACCATAATCAAATGCGTCGTCTGATGCTTGTCTGCCTTGCTTTTACCCTTGCTGCCCCTGCCGTGCGGGCGCAGGAAGATACGGGTGCGTTGATCGATCGCTTGAACCGCCTCGAGCGCGACATCAACTTCCTGCAAAAGCAGGTCTACCGCAATACTGATTCCGGCTCGTCGGACAATGGCGAAATTAGCACGGCGGCCCCAGCCAATAGCGGGCATTTCGAAGTGCGCCTCAGCCAGATGGATGAACAGCTGCGCCATATTCGTGGGCAAATTGAACAAGCCGGTTTTGGCGTGCGCCAGCTGGCGGTCGATGTAAAAAAACTTTCCGACGACACCGATTATCGCCTGCGTGCGCTGGAACAAAAACAAGCCACGATTGATGCTGCAGCCGCAGCGGCAGCAGCAACGGCGGCAGCTAACCCGCTGGCGGCCACGCCAGTGACACCCGCAGCAACACCGGCTGAAGCGGCGGGCGCGCCAACCGACACCACCGATGCCAACGCCGAATATTCTGCCGCCTTCAAATTGGTCAGCGCCAAAAAATACAGTGAAGCCGCCACCGCGTTTGATGCGTTTGTTAAAAAATATCCGGCCGATCCGCTGACCAGCAATGCCTATTACTGGTTGGGTGAAAGCTATTATTCGCGTGCCGATTATACGCGTGCCGCCGAAAGCTTCCGCAAAGGGTTTGAAGTGAATCCCGAAGCGCAAAAAGCGCCCGATAATTTGCTGAAACTGGCGCTATCGCTCAATCAGGTGAAGCGCACGGCCGAGGCATGCATTGTGCTGGCGCAAATTCCCGCCAAATATGCCGACACCGCGCCACGCACCACCAAGCGCGCACAAACCGCCGCCACCGAGCTGCAGTGCAAATAATGAGCGTGCTGGCCAAGGCAGAGAAACTGCTGGCCCAGCTTGTTGCGAATGATGTTGCCCCACGCCTTGCCGTGGCTGTTTCCGGTGGGGCCGATAGCATGGCGCTGGCGCTGCTGGCGCATGATTGGGCCAGCGCTCGTGGCGGTTCCATCACCGCGCTGACGGTCGATCACCAGCTTCGCGCCGAATCGACTGCGGAAGCAAAGCAAGTGGCGGCGTGGATGACCGAGCGCGGCATTGCACATCACCTTCTCACGCCCCATCACGCTGAAGTCTCGAACAATCTGCAAGAGGCTGCGCGCGGTTGGCGCTATGATGCGCTGGCCAACTATTGCCAGGCGCATGGCGTGCTGCATTGCCTTATTGCGCATCATGCGGGTGATCAGCGCGAGACCGTGGCGCTACATATGGCGCGGGGTGAAACGGCCGATGGTGCATCAGGCATGGCGGTGCTTCGCAATTATCGCGGCATTCGCTTTTTGCGGCCATTGCTTGGCATTGAGAAAGAAGAGTTAAAAAAATTCCTGCACGGCCACGCCGTGGCCTGGGTGGAAGACCCATCGAACCAGAATGCTGATTTTACCCGCGTGAAAATCCGTCAGCAATTAGCGGGTGATGCATCGCGCGCGGCCCAGCTTTCAGCAATTGCGATGGAAGAGGGGGCAGCCCGCGCATCGCGTGATGATGCGCTGGCAGCGGCGGCAGCGCAGCTTGTCACCATCCATCCGCTGGGCTTTGCCAACGTGATGCTGGATGGCTGGCGCGCGCTGGAACCCACCCTTGCCAGCCAGTTACTGGCCGATATTCTCACCACCATCAGCGGTGATGTGAAGCGCCCCCGCGCGGCTGACACATTGCGCCTAGCCGCGCTGCTGCGTGCGGACGAAATGTCAAAACGCACCTTGCATGGCTGCGAAATTTCAACCCGCCAGAACATCATTCGCATTGCCCGTGAACTGGCGCGGGTGGAAGCACCCGTCACCCTCAGCGGCAAGGGGCAGGTGAGGTGGGATGGCCGGTTCAATGTGGATTATGATTTGCCACACGACACTGAAATACAATTGGGCCCTATCCAAAAATCGGCAGATTATCCTTCTTCTTCACCCGCCATTACCCATCTTGACGAAACCCTGCCCCAACCCCATATGGTTACAGGACTTGTTCCGTTGCCGTTTGAAGGCTGGTTACGCATGGGGTTTGCTCCGCCAAAACCGCTTGCTGCCGCGCCCTTTTGGTGGTTGAAGTAAGTAAATCACACATAAGAAAAGTTTCATCGTGAAGGATAGTTATGCCCCCGCTTGCTAAAAACATTGCCCTCTGGGCTGGTATCATTGCCGTCGGCTTGCTGGTGATTAGCGGCATGCAGGGCGGTTTGTCGCCTGATGCTAAGGGTGGCGCGGCAACGCTTGCCTATTCCGATTTTCTGAACAGGGTGGAAGCCGGCGAAGTGGCCGAGGTGATGATTCGTGAATCGGCGGAATTGGGCACTAAAATTCAGGGCCGGTTGACCAATGGTGAAACCTTCGCTTTGCAAGCGGTAAGCGATCCTCAGCTGGTGGCAAATCTGCGTGCCCACAACGTAAAATTATCGGCTGATACGGCCTCGGGAAAAGAAGCGCTATTGGGCTATTTTTCCACTATTATTCTGCCTATTCTCATTCTGGTTTTTGGCTATGGCTTCTTGATGCGTTTCATGGCAGGCAAGGGCGGTGCTGGCGGAGCGATGAGCTTTGGCAAATCGCGCGCGCGCATGCTGAACGAAAATACCGAAAAGAAAATGTTCGATGATGTGGCGGGTATCGACGAAGCCAAAGAAGAACTGCAAGAGATTGTGGACTTCCTGAAGAACCCACAAAAATTTCAGAAATTGGGCGGAAAAATTCCCAAAGGCTGCTTGTTGGTTGGCCCTCCCGGAACCGGTAAAACCCTGCTGGCCCGTGCCATTGCGGGTGAGGCGGGCGTGCCATTCTTCAGCATTTCTGGCTCGGACTTTGTGGAAATGTTTGTGGGCGTGGGTGCCAGCCGCGTGCGCGACATGTTCGAGCAAGGTAAGAAAAACGCACCCTGCATTATTTTCATCGATGAGATTGATGCGGTGGGACGTCACCGTGGCGCGGGCATTGGCGGCGGAAACGATGAGCGCGAACAAACCCTCAACCAGTTGCTGGTCGAGATGGATGGGTTCGAGGCCAATGAAGGCGTCATCCTCATCGCCGCCACCAACCGGCCAGATGTGCTGGATACGGCGCTGCTGCGTCCGGGCCGCTTTGACCGTCAAATTGTGGTGCCCAACCCCGATATTGAAGGTCGCACCAAAATTCTGCAGGTGCATCTGAAAAAAGTGCCCATGGGGCCCGATGTGGAAGCCCGCACCATTGCGCGTGGCACGCCCGGTTTTTCGGGCGCTGATCTTGCCAATCTGGTGAACGAAGCGGCCCTGCTTGCCGCCCGCTATGACAAAAAAGTGGTGACCATGCGTGAGCTGGAAGCCGCAAAAGATAAAGTGATGATGGGCGTGGAACGCAAATCCATGGTGATGAGCGAGCAGGAAAAACGCATGACGGCCTATCACGAAGCGGGCCACGCGGTGGTCAGCATTCACTTCCCCGCCAGTGACCCGATTCACAAAGCCACCATCATTCCGCGTGGGCGGGCACTGGGCATGGTGATGCGCCTGCCTGAGGCTGATAAAATTTCCTACCTGCGCGACAAAATGCTGGCCGATTTGGCCGTGAGCATGGGTGGTCGCGTGGCGGAAGAAATTGTGTTTGGCCATGATAAAGTAAGCAGTGGCGCCAGCTCCGACATTCAATATGCCACCCGTCTTTCCAAAGCCATGGTCAGCGAATGGGGCATGAGCGACGCGCTTGGCCCAATTCTGGTTGGTTCATCGAATGATGGTGCATCGGAAGCCATGACGGCGGCGGTTGATGCTGAAGTGAAAAAGCTGGTGGTTGGCGCGCATGATGCGGCGAAACAGATTCTCACCACCCACCGCGATCAGCTGGAACGGGTGGCGTTGGCACTCATTCACTATGAAACACTGACTGGTGATGAAATTCAGCAAATTATGCGTGGTGAAGAAATTTCGCGGCCCGACCCATCGGCCGAAGCCCCCAAGCCCGTGCGTTCGCGCTTGCCCGGCAGCCGTGTGAAGGATGAAGAAGCGGCACCAAAAGAAGATGCCGACGCGTAACAAAATCTAACGATTCATTTCATTGTGAGTTGTTGGGCGCTGGGCTATAGCGACTCTATAAACTCCGTCATCGTGAGGCCGAAGGCCGTGACGATCCAGTCTTACTTTTGTCATTCTGAGCGTTAGCGAAGAATCTAGATCCTTCGCTAACGCTCAGGATGACAGTTTCTGGATTGCCACGTCGGCGGCGTATCCTCGCAATGACGATAACCACAAACTTAAAGCAAACCGATGACAAACAAACGCAAATATTTCGGCACCGACGGCATTCGCGGCCCCGCCAACCGCTTCCCCATGACGGCCGACATCGCCCAGCGCTTGGGCCTTGCCGCAGGGCATTATTTCAACCGCGGCAGCCACCGCCATCGTGTGCTGATTGCCAAAGACACCCGTCTTTCCGGCTATATGATTGAAAACGCTCTCACCAGCGGATTTCTGGCGGTGGGCATGGATGTGCTGCTGGTTGGGCCCATGCCAACGCCTGCGGTTGCTTTCCTCGCCAAAGCCATGCGTGCTGATTTAGGGGTGATGATTTCTGCCTCGCATAACCCTTACCAGGATAATGGCCTGAAGCTCTTTGGGCCCGATGGCTACAAGCTTTCCGACGCGGTGGAACTGACCATTGAAGCCCACATGGACGATGATGTAAAAAGTCTCTACACCGACCCGGAAAAAATCGGCCGCGCCAAACGGCTGGATGATGCGCCCGGCCGTTACATTGAATTTGTCAAATCCACCTTCCCCAAACATTTCAACCTGTCGGGCATGAAAATTGTCATCGATTGCGCGAATGGTGCCGGCTATCAGGTGGGGCCGATTATTCTTTATGAACTGGGTGCGGAAGTCATCACCATTCATGCCGCGCCCGATGGTACCAACATCAATAAAGACTGCGGCTCCACTCACCCTGATTCACTGGCCAAGCGCGTGGTGGCCGAGAAGGCGCATCTGGGCATCGCGCTCGATGGCGACGCCGATCGTCTAGTGGTGGTCGATGAAAAAGGCAACGTGGTTGATGGTGACCAGCTGATGGCCATGGTGGCCGCGCACTGGCACAAAACCGGGGCGCTGAAAGGCAACGCCATTGCTGCCACACTCATGAGCAATCTGGGTCTGGAATTGTTTTTGAAAGAGCGCAAAATTGCCCTTCACCGCACCAAAGTGGGTGATCGTTACGTGATGGAAGCCATGCGCAAACACGGGCTCAATTTGGGTGGCGAACAATCGGGCCATTTAATTTTGGGTGATCACGCTACCACGGGTGATGCGCTGGTGGCGGCGCTGCAAGTGCTGGCAGCGTTGCTGGCCGATGGTCGCAAAGCAAGCCTGGCCACCAAACTGTTCACGCCGGTGCCGCAAATTCTGAAGAATGTGAAATGCGATGTGGCGGCGCTGAGTGACGATGCAGTGACGAGTGCCATTGCCGTGGCTGAGAAAAAACTTGGTAGCAGTGGCCGCGTGGTGGTGCGCGCTTCAGGCACCGAACCGCTGGTGCGGGTGATGATGGAAGGCACCAACAAAAAACAAATCGATGGTCTGGCCGATGGCATTGCCGCCGCGCTGATTGCGGCCTCCATCACCCCCAGTAAAAGCAAAAAGAAAAGCGCCTAATGGCAGAAAAACCGCTTGGCCGCGTGCTCATCATCGCCGGAAGTGATTCTGGTGGCGGGGCGGGCATTCAGGGTGACCTGAAAACCGTGCAGGCATTGGGCGGTTATGGCATGACAGCCATCACCGCGCTCACCGCCCAAAACACGCAAGGCGTGTTTGGCATTCATGAGGTGCCGGTGGGTTTCATTGCCCAGCAAATCACCCTCTGCCTGAATGATATTGGCGCCGATGCCATCAAAACCGGCATGCTGCACAGCGCGGCGGTGATTGAAACCGTGGCCGCCACTCTTCCGGCCGGCATTCCGCTGGTGGTCGACCCTGTCATGGTGGCCAAGGGCGGCGCACCGCTGCTGGCGGCAGAAGCGCTGAGTGCCCTTAAAAACCTGCTCATTCCCCGCGCCACCATCATCACCCCCAATTTGCCCGAGGCAGAACTGCTGCTGGGTCACCCAATAGCGGCGGATGGCATGGAAGCGGCGGCGCAGGAACTGTTGGAACTGGGCGCACCGGCCGTGCTGCTGAA
>CANEUT010000086.1 GCA_947441895.1 Rickettsiales bacterium
CAGGCCGAGGGCAGATATGGCGAAGTGGGCCACTTGAATTGGTGATTGTGTGCCATATATGGGCAACCATATTCATTCGAAATCTACCGTATATGAAATTTCGTAAGGCTATAATTATCATCATTGCCGTACTGTTTATAACTGGGTGCAACAATTCCAATGCGGAGACAGCGATGGGCACGAATAAAAATCCGGCAATATATTTTGAGATACCAGTTACAGACATGCCGCGTGCGAAAGCATTTTATGAGGCGGTTTTTGGGTATGATTTCGTTTCAGAGAATATCCATAAAAACGAGATGGCTTTTCTGCCTTTTAATGAAGATGCAAAAGGTATCACGGGCGCACTTGCCAAGGGCGACACTTACAAACCCTCAAAAAACGGTTCTCTCATTTATCTGAGTGTTGACGATATCGATAAGATTATCGCTTTAGCAATGAAACATGGTGGCAAAGAATTATTCCCACGCACGCAAGCAAATGAGTATGGTTTTGTAGCGGAAATTGAAGATTCGGAAGGCAACAGAATTGGTCTTTCCGAATCCATAGAATACCCATTAATTGAGAATGCCTCGCAATTAAGTTGTTGACAGGCGCAAACCCATAATTATACAAAGCAGGCCGTCTGCCAATGAGAATCATTATCATTCAAATGAAATGATTTCTCTTGATTATAATGTGGAGAAAAAATGAGAAGCCATCACTTACACCTGCTTATTGCCACTAGCATATTAAGCAGTGTTGCACTGTCGCTTCCTGCATTTGCCGCAGAAGAAAAGAAAGATGTGCAAGACAAGCGTGTGAAGGTGATGGAGCGCGTGACTGTGATTGGATCGCAAGATCGGCGTGAGGAGATTCCGGGTTCGGCAAGTATTGTGAGCAAGGAAACGCTGGATCGTTATCAACATACTGATGTGCACCGTGCGCTTCAGGAAGTGCCGGGCGTGATTGTGCAGGAAGAAGACGGGCATGGGCTGCGTCCGAATATTGCCATTCGTGGTGGACGCTCGAACCGCAGCGCCGACATCACCCTGATGGAAGATAATATTCTCACCGGCCCTGCACCTTATGCCGCGCCGGAAGCCTATTATTTTCCGCAGATGGATCGGATGGAGTCGCTGGAAGTTATTAAAGGCGCCGGCGCAGTGAAATATGGACCACGCACCACCAATGGCGTGCTCAACATGGTGACCAAACCCATTCCGAGTAAGAAACAGGCTGATTTTGTAGCGGAGACCGGAAGCTATGGCACGCACCGGGCCGGGCTTACCACTGGCGTGAATCTTGAAAATGTGGGGCTGATGCTGAACGCCGTGCACAAAGAAACGGAGGGCTTCAAAGACCTCGATTTTGTTGGCGGTGATACGGGATATGACGTGCAGGATGTGCTGGGTAAATTTCGCCTGAGTACCGATAAATCCGCAGAGCGTTATCAAGAGCTGGAAATTAAACTGGGCGGCTATGATGAGATTTCTAACGAAACCTATCTCGGCCTTACTGCGGCTGATTTTCGTGCAAATCCCAACCGCCGCTATGGCTCAAGCCAGCTCGACCGGATGGACAACACCGCATGGCAAGCCGCCGCGACGCATTTTATTGAACTCACACCGCGCACCAACCTCACCAGCACGCTCTATCACAATGAAGTGGATCGCAGCTGGTATCGCCTGAATGCGGTGCGTATTGGTGGTGTGCGGCGCGATATTGGAACCATATTCAATGATACCACCGCCAACGCTGCCTATATCACTTCGCTGAAATCCGCTAATTCCGCCGATGATTTCATCCAGCGCGATAATGCCCGTACCTATTTCGCGCAAGGGTTCCAATCCGCCATCGCGACGGAATTTGCTGTCGGCGAAACCAAAAACAAGCTCGAAATTGGTGGGCGCTATCATCAGGATGAGGAAGATCGTTATCAGCGCGAAGACATTTACACTATGGTAAATGGGCGCATGGTGCTTGCGTCTCGCGGCACACCAGGCGCGGCAGGCAACCGCGTGCAATATGCCGACAGCTATAGTGCTTTTGTACAAAACGAGCTGAGCTGGGATCGGTGGACGTTCACCCCCGGACTTCGCTTTGAGCACATCACCCTTGGACGCGATGATTACGGCGCGTCGGATCCCGGTCGCACGGGGTCCGCACGCACCAATTTTGAAAACACCCTAGACGTCTTTATTCCCGGCGCGGGTGTGACGTATGCAGTAACGCCCGAATGGAAGCTGCTGGGCGGCGTGCATAAGGGGTTTGCGCCTCCGGGTGTGCCCAACAGCGCCGCCGAAGCCGCGTTCACCGAGGAAGAAGAAAGCATCAACTACGAGTTTGGCACGCGCTATAAGTCAGGCAATCTCAGTGGCGAAATGATCGGGTTCCTCAACGATTATAAAAATCTGCTGGGGCGTGATACCTTCTCATCCGGCGGCAGCGGAAGCGGCGATACGTTTAACGGCGGTGAAGTGCAGGTGCATGGCCTGGAGGCCAGCGTTGGCTATGATGCAGGGCAGGCGGCGGGGTTGCATAAGCATTATCGTCTACCACTGGTCGCCACCTACACGCATACAAGAAGCGAATTCAAAAATAGTTTTGTCAGCAGTTTCTCGGAATGGGGTAATGTGCAATCGGGTTTTGAACTGCCGTATATGCCGCACCATCAGTTGTATCTCTCCGCAGGTCTTGAGACCGATGACTGGGGTATTTCGCTTGGTGGAAAATATGTAAGTAAAATGCGCTCGGTAGCGGGCAAGGGGGCGATTCCTGAAAATCGTCTGGTGGAAGATCACTGGGTGTTTAACGTTGCAGGTGAATATAAAATCACCACTCAGGTCAGCGGATTTGCCACCATCGATAACCTGTTTGATGAAACCTATACGGCGGCACTGCGTCCTGCCGGTTACCGCCCTGGCATGCCGATGACGGCAATGGCGGGAGTGAAAATTGCATTATGGTAGGATAAACGAATGTACGCGATTCCTTTGGATACATCTTCAAACATGAGGGCGATGGCTGGTTCCATCGCCATTCATGTGGTTGTGGCAGCATGGTTTTTATCGTCTGCGACACCGGTCGAAATCACGCCACAGCAGATGATTAAGGTAACGCTCGTGGCCGCGCCGAGTGCAGAGCCGGTTGAACAAAAACCAACGGTTGCTCCTCAGCCAACATTAAAAGAATCCCCTCGTGCAATGCAGAAAGCAAAAGCCCAGCCCCCTACACCGGCGGCACCAGCGGCGGGGCGAACCGCTAACACCACCGAAACCGCACAGATGGTGATGACCAAACCTTTGTTCGACGCCGCGTATCTGAACAATCCCGCACCGGAATATCCATCCCATGCCAAGCGCAGAAATATGGAAGGAACGGTGATGCTGGATGTCGCGGTCAGCATAGCAGGGACAGCGCATCAAGTGGGTATTGCCGTAAGCAGCGGATTTTCATTGCTTGATGAATCGGCGAAACATGCCGTATCGCGCTGGAAATTTGTTCCGGCCAAACGTGGTGGTGAAATTGTGGAGGCACGCGTCATGGTGCCAATTGAATTCAGACTGGAGTAAAAACATCATGAATCTTACCTATGTTTTTGAACAGGGCGACCCCTTATTAATCAGTGTCTTTCTGCTATTGCTTGTCATGTCGTTTGCCAGCTGGTGGGTGATTTTTCTTAAAATAAGCCAGCATCGCAAAGAACAAAAATCCCTTGCCGAATTTCAGGCGCAAGTGATGCAAAAAGCGGATTGGCCTTTGCACTTAGGTGCAGCTCACGCGCACACAGGCAGCATTGGCGTATTGGTAACCGAAGCGATCAAACAACACATCGCCTTACCGGCGGATGCGGATAGCAATCGTCGAGAAAAACTGCTCACTGCGTATCTTGCACAAACGCTGGACAGGTTGCGCGCCGAATTCGATAAAGGATTGACGCTGCTCGCATCGGTTGGCAGTTCCTCGCCTTTTATCGGGTTGTTCGGCACGGTGTGGGGGATTTACGGCGCGCTTACCCGCATCGCAGCGGAAGGTAACGCCAGCTTGAATGTGGTTGCAGGCCCCATGGGTGAAGCATTAGTAGCAACCGCCGTGGGGCTTTTTGCCGCCATCCCCGCGGTGCTCGCCTATAACGCTTTCGTGCGTCAAAATCGTCTTTTAGTGCAAGATTTGCGGCATGTCGCCGAGCAAATGACATTACAATTATCTGCGCGTGAGAGGAAATAATGGCACTCGGCGGATTCGATAAAGACGATTTTCAGGCGCCGATGGCAGAGATCAACACCACGCCACTGGTGGATGTGATGCTGGTGTTGTTGGTAATTTTTCTGGTGACGGCACCAATGCTCACGCAAGCCATCAAACTGGAACTTCCCAGTGACAGCGCCTCGGCCATTGCCGATGATAAACCCATTGCCCTTTCGATTGACGCAAACGGCCAATATTACTGTGATAAAACCGCCATCACATCAGAAGATTTGGCAAGGCGCTTTAAAGATGCAGCCTCCGTCAACCCCAAACAACCTATACATTTGCGCGCCGATAAAAAAACGCCCTACGAAAAAGTCAGCCACATTCTGGCTGCCGCGCAAGCAAATGGCCTTAATAATATTGGTTTTGTAACGCAATCAGAAAAGTAGAGCCGTTGGTGTAACGAATGATGCACTAAATTTCCGCCTTCCTCTGCTTCACCAGCCCTTTGATCTTCCTATCGCCAACCCAGAACCATTTCATTTGTTGGCTGGCACACAGCACCCCTTCATCTAGCCTCTGTACTTGTGGTGACGATTCTGGGTAGAAAGCTGTAGCCACGAAAATCAAAGAGGTTACATGCCCGATCTTGCTAGTTTAATTGCCCAAGGTTCTGCCAATTTATGGATTTTTATTCCCACGGCCATTGTGCTGGGGGCGTTGCACGGGCTGGAACCAGGCCATTCCAAAACCATGATGGCGGCGTTTATCATCGCCGTTCGTGGTTCGGTGCGGCAGGCGGTGCTGCTTGGTTTGGCGGCGACAATTTCACACACGGTGGTGGTGTGGGTGGTGGCGCTGGGCGGTGTGTATTTGCTGGGTGAACATTTCAGCGCCGAAGGGGTGGAGCCTTATTTTCAAGTGGTGTCTGGCATGCTGATGATGCTGATTGCGGCGTGGATGCTGCGACGCATATGGGTTCAGCAGCATGCGTATGACCATCATCACCATCACGACCACCATGATCACGAACATGAAGAAGAACATCATCACCACGGCGATCGCTACACAGGGCACGAACATGGTCATGGCTGCGCGTGCCACAGCGCCGATGATGAGGATGACGAAGAATTTTTGGCGCGAATCGAGGCGGAGCGTCTACAAGCGCAAGATGCCCATGCCCGCGCCCATGCGAAAGAAATTGAACGCCGATTCGCTGGGGCGCAAAGCGTTACCACGGGGCAGATTATTTTGTTCGGCCTCACGGGTGGGCTTATTCCGTGTCCGGCGTCTATCACGTTGCTGCTGCTGTGTTTGCAGCTGAACAAAATAACCCTCGGTGCCACGCTGGTGCTTGGGTTTAGTGTGGGCTTGGCGCTTACGCTGGTGTTCACCGGTGTGGTGGCGTCGCTAAGCATGCGCCATGCGCAAAAGCGTTGGAACGGCTTTGCAACCATCACCCAAAAAGCGCCCTATGTTTCTGGCGGTATTATTTTGCTAATCGGTCTTTATGTTGCCTTACACGGAGCGCAGGCGCTTATTGCCTAACGCTAAATGATGGCCGGAAGCAAGCTGCCTCCGGCCACCATGCGAAGCTAGAAGGCCATTTGCCAGCCCAGCGTTAACCGATAATCGGTATCTGGCTGGGGACCATCAAACCGTTGATAGACCGGCACCCCAAATTCAGCCGCCAAGCGCTGCCCGGCGAATGGGCTGTGCGCTTTGCCTGCCAGCAGGTTTAACCCAACATTGGCCATCACGCGTTCCCCCGCTTGTTCATTGGGGTTGGCGCCGGCAATGCTGGTGATTGGCAAGCCAGTATCGCGGCCATGCACATTGCCCCAGGCTTCACCATCAAGCCTGAATGAAACGCTGGCGAAGTCATTCACGTTGCGTGCAATCCATGTGGTGGCGGTGTATTTGTTGCCCTGACGATAGCCGTTATCGTTCTCATAAAAACGGATATAGTTGATGGTTTGTGCGCCCCATGACCAATCGGGCGATTGGGCCGTGTAGGTGGCCCCGATGATGGGATCAACCGTGCCGCTGCCAAATTGCATGTTATAAGGCAGATGGTAACGATGGTTATGGTGATCGGCGAAGGTATCGTCGATGGAGCCCGTGGGCAGGCTTAAGCCAACATTGGCGTGGATGCCATGGCTGGTGGCGCCTTTTTTCTCGCGGTAAAGCGAGTAAAGCCCCGTCACCTCGGTATCACCAAAACCCGAAGCTTCGTGCCGGTGCGAGTGACCGCCGCCATGCAGTGATTCATGACGCATGTCCATTTTCATGTATTGCGGCATCACCATCAACGTTAAATCGTCCGACACACCGTACATAAATTCGAACATGTGCATCTCCATGTTCGTTTTTGTGGCGGCTTCACCATAGGCGGATAAGACGCTGGCTTTGTTGGCTGCATCGTTGCCGTTGCGTAGCCCAACACCACCGGTTTGACGGTAGTGATAACCAACCATCCATTCTCCCTTTTTGTGAAGATGGTCGCCCATCACGCCCAGTGGCGCGTGGTCGTCGGGTTGTTTTGCGCTATCGGCAAGTGCGGTTGAAGATAAAAGAGACGCAAGCACAGCAGTGCTTGCAAAACAAACGTTTCGCATAAAAAATCCTTCATGACATGATTAAGGCGCCCGTTACGTGGCAACGGGCCCATTGAATAATTGATTCATCAAACAGTGAAGGAATGCGGAGGAGAGCGCGTTAAGCGTTCTCGCCAATGC
>CANEUT010000087.1 GCA_947441895.1 Rickettsiales bacterium
AAAGATATGCTGAATTATGCGGTTTCTGACGTGATGGATGATCAAAAACTTAATAACAGTGCGCCACGGACTGAGCCGTTGCGCTACCGCTAAAAAATAATAGTTTATAAATATAATAAGATCATAAAGTGTTGGCTCCCCGAGCTGGATATTCTCGCTTCGCTCGTGCCAACGCTAAATTCGCTGCGCTCATTAAGCTTATGGTCGAACCGCTTCGCTGGTCGAACCGGACTCAAGAGAATGAAACTGAAAAGCCACCCGCAAGGGGTGGCTTTTTAGTTTCATGGCTCCCCGAGCTGGATTCGAACCAGCGACCACACGATTAACAGTCGTGAGCTCTACCGCTGAGCTATCGAGGAATACCACGGCAAACTGCCGACATGCATCGGCAAGGCGGTTTCTATGACACAAAGGTTTTTTGATGGCAACTATTTTACCGCACCCGCCCTCGAAAGCCTGTTTATGGTGAATTTTATGAGAAGTCGCTTATGCCGCGGACAAAAAGCGCCGTTTTCGAGAACCGCCGCGCAGCGTATGTAAAAATACGTGAGCAGCGGAGGCGCAGAAAACAATGCGTTTGTCCGGCAGAAGTGATTTATCGAAAATTTCTAAGCTTGGATATCGAGCAAGCTTTTGGTAATGTCGCGTTCGGTTTTCAGTACTTTCAGGTTGGCCTGATAGTCATAACTGGCCGTTTGCGATTGAATAAGCTCTCGCTCAAGCGACACGTTGGGCCTCTGCTCGCTGGTGCCTTCGCTGGTGGCCACGGTTACCGTGGCGGGGCTACGGTCAACCACTTGGGTTGAAACACCGCCGGTGCTTTGCGAGGTTTGCACCACGTCTTTCGCGCGGAAATTTGGGGTGTTTACATTCGCAATATTATCGGCTGCAACGCTGATACGCTGCTCAGCCGCATACAAACCAGACAGCGCTGTGCTGTTAATATCCACCATCTTTTGCTCCTTCTTGAGCCCAGTACGAGCCTCTTACTCTACCCTTACCATACCACATGTTTGTTAAGAAAGCCCGAAGAATCGGCGCAATTTTAACAATGTGTGCATGGATTTATTGTCGATGGCGGCGAATCGGGTTAGCATTTGAGCGATCAGGTTTTTTCTCGCCATCCGACGCCGTAGTTTTCGGCACATCGGCCGATTCTTGGGTGTCATCGTCGGAATCGACGTCAAAAACACCAAAAATACCGCGCAAAAAGCCAGGGGTTAAACCTGAAAGTGGGTTCACCGATACATCGGGTTTTTCAAAATTACCGTCGATGGAATAGTTAAACGCAATCAGCCCCTCACCCTCACCTCCGGCAAGCGCACCCAGAATGGGAATATTGCCGAGAAGCGAATTAATGGCATAGGCAGGAACCACCACACCTTTCAATTTTAGCTTGGTCGTGTTGCTGTCAATGCTGCCTTCCAGGGTCATGCCCATGGCATTGCCACTGGCCTTGCCCTTGCTGACATGAAACACCCCCGAACGCGCCACAATGTCGGCGGCCATTTTATCAAACGCAATGCCTTCACCCGTCAACACATTCATGAGGCCAGTCAGCGAACCGACCGACAAAATGCGGCCCAGAATTTGTGAATTTTTCAGTGTAAAATCTTCCACCAGCAGGCGCGCTTTCAGCGGCGCGGGGTTCTGGCTATCGTTATAATCACCCCTCAGTTGAAACTTTCCGTCTATCACCCGATCACTAATATCCACCGCGCGTAAGAATTGTCCGGCGTTGCTTGCCGTGATTAGCAATTCCCGCATGCCTTTGTTACGCGCAATATCGGCCTTCACTTGCCCTTTGCCAACATTGGCCTTGAACGAAGCCGTTTCACAGCGGGCCGCACTGCAATGAAGCGCGCCCACAACTTTGGTGAATGGCATACCTTGCGCCATTAAAAGCTCGACCAGGTTCACTTCCAAATGCATGGCCGGAAAATCTTTCAGCAGCGAACCATCGCCCGATGAACCATATGACTGCGAGAGATCGAGCCGTTGACCGGTGAGTTTAATTTTGGGTGCCTCGGTTGAGGATTCATAAGTGAGCGCAAAATCATTGCTGGCCTTGCCCGGAGCCACCTGATTTTTAACCGTCACCGCCAGCGGCTTGCCGGTGGGCTGCGACAAAGCAATATCGGCCACGCCTGAATCAGCCAATGCTAACGAAGCATTGAAATGCATTTGGTTGTTATCGGCCTTCAGCGTTCCGTTGACGGCACGCGCATTGTAACTACCAAACAAAGCATCCTGCGCCACTTCTTTGAGGGTTGCGGCAATATCGTAATCGACCGCGGATAAGTTAATGGCATTAGGATCAGCATTTTTTGTTTCCGAAAATGAATCGAACTTTAGCTTCATGCTGGCATCAACGGTGCCAGCAATGGTTTGAGGGTTCAGCTTTGCCACATCATCGAATGTGAAATGCGAGAGCGCCAAAAAGTTTGCCGCGTCGGCAGCGGTGGCTGACAGGGTAACATCTGACTCCATCGGAATTCTAGGATTATTCAAATCGGGGCACCACAAAGTTGCTTTGCTAATATGTGTGCCGCTGAGAATAGTTCCGCCACCCCCTTCTACCTTCACCGTGGTGCCAGTAAAATGTGCGGTGCCGTTCATGCCGTGCACTTCGGGAAACCCCGGTAAATATTCAAACCGAATATCACGTGCATCGACCGTCGCCTTCACCGACGCATCGGAATAATTAACGGCAGCGAAATCTTCCGGTGTTAGATTAAGCGTCAGCGTGGCGTTTTCAGCCCGGCCTGATTTAATTTTTGAGGTCACCCAAAGCCGTGAATCAGGCGCCATAATCAGCGGCCAATATTTGTAAAGCATCGCCACATCAAGCGTTCCGGCCTTGCCTTCCAACGTCACATACCAGCCATCAGGCGCATGGCGGAAGGTGCCCTGACCACTGACTGTGGTATCTTCCAGCGTCAAATCCATGCGGGTGAGGGTGATGGTTTTGGTGGCACCATCACTTTCGGCCACAAGCGTACTATTTCCTAACACCACTGGTTTTTCAAATAGCTTTGGAGCATCTAAAATGGCGCGCTTGGTGCTGATATTAGCGCGCACACCCAGTGGCGTTCCATCTTCGGCAAGCCGAACCCCAATATCACCTTCCACCCGCCCCTTGGCATCAATATTATCGGGGCATAGACCAAATACGCAGAGCATTTTTGATGGCACTTTGGTAAGCTTAATATTCAGCATATGGTCGCCTGAATCGCGGACCGTACGCAGGGAAGCATCAAACCGTCCCGCTTCTTCTTCAAAGCTAAATGGCATGGATAACTGGGCATCATAGCGACCATCGTGACGCGTGAGGCGCATGGCAAATGGCGTACTTATCATGCTGGTGCCAGAAGCCGCATCGCTGAATGTGAGGGTTGCGTCATCGATTGTAAATTCACTAAATGGCAATGCGCTTGCTTGGGTTTTGCCGGTGGGGGCATCCGCCGTGATGGATGTAAAAAGCTCACTCATCGCCATGGGCGAAGTTGACCCTTCAAGCCCAAATTGAACCGCGCCCGCAGCATTGCGCGACATAAGCAAACGCGGCGAATGGAGCGCCATCGTATGAAACATTCGGCGATCCGGAAGAAATCCCAGCGGGTCGATGGTAACAAACATTTCGGGCAACTGGGCAAACACATTGCCATCACGCTTCGAGACACTAATCTTCGAAATGCGTAATTGGCCAAAGTCGGTCAGATCATTCCAGCGAATACTAATATCACCAAAGGTCACCGCATAAGGCGCATTGGGGGCGTTCATGGCATCGGTAATCCAAGGCTTGGCAAAAGCAAGTGACCGTTCACCCTCGTGCAGCCAAATCACCAACGCCAGCAAAAGCAGCGCCGCGAGCAGTAAAAGCAGCTTGATACATTTCGTGATAGGCTTGACCATTAAAGCGGTTCCGTAAAGAATGGAGAGATATAATATTTTGGAATGAGCCAAATAAAGCGAAGAAACAAGAATAATCTCGTCAGGTATGGTGAACACTTATCCAAACACAAACAAACTGCCCATCGCCAGCCGTGACGCTGACGGCGAACATTGCCTTGCGCAGCTTGCCAACCACCCCACGCTTGCAGCACTGCTTGAAGAACCACACCACCGCGCCCTGATTCGCTCCAGCGCAGGTAATGCACCGTTTCTCGCACGGCTGATGATCAAATATCCCGGCCAGCTTGCGGATATTCTTTCTCTCGGCGCTGCCGAGGCATGGAATGCGTTGATGCCACAAACATTACAACCACCAACGCATGACCAAACCGGCATCATGCAACATTTACGGCACATGAAAGCGCGAGCCGCCCTCACCATTGCGTTGGCCGATATTTCTGGCGAGTGGGCGCTAGAGCAAGTCACCCGCGCCATCTCGTTGTTTGCTGCCGACGCCGTGACCTTGGCATTGCGCTTTCTGCTTCGTCAGGCAGCGGCCAAAGGTGAGCTGAAGATTGAAAACGATGATGCCCCCGAAACAGGTACTGGCATTATTATTCTGGGCATGGGCAAGCTGGGCGCGTTCGAGCTGAATTACTCCAGCGATATTGATTTAATTGTGCTGTTTGAACACGAATTGCTGCCCTACACCGGCGCCCGTAACGCCAATATATTCATGAATAAATTGGCCGGTGATTTGGTGAGCCTGCTGCAAGAACGCACGTCGGACGGCTACGTGTTTCGCACCGATTTGCGCCTACGGCCCGACCCTATGTCGACCCCACTGGCAGTGACTACCATGGCCGCCCTCACCTATTACGAAACCGTGGGCCAAAACTGGGAACGCGCGGCGATGATTAAGGCGCGCCCCATCGCCGGCGATATGGAAGCAGCCAACCGCTACATGCACGAATTGGTGCCGTTCATTTGGCGTAAAACCCTCGATTTCGCCACCATCGCCGACATTCACTCCATCAAGCGGCAAATGAATGCGAAAGCCGCCAAAGAAATTTCCATTCCCGGTCACAACATTAAAACCGGTATGGGTGGCATTCGTGAAATTGAGTTCTTCGTGCAAACGCAGCAGCTGGTGTGGGGTGGTCGCATTCAGGCGCTGCGACTGAAAGGCACCATTGAAACATTGAACATGCTCACCGAATATGAGCTGGTGCAGCCCGACGTGCGCGATACATTGACAAAATCCTATCGGTTTTTGCGCCACCTTGAACACCGCCTGCAAATGCGCAATGACGAACAAACCCATAGCCTGCCAACCGATGACGCGAGCTTACGTGAAGTCAGCCTGTTCTGCGGTTATGACGCCGTGGATGATTTTGCCGCCAGCTGCCTTGATACACTCTCCAAAGTCTCCGCCATTTATACCGGATCCATGGGCGATTCGGAACCACTCGCGGTGGATGGAAACTTAGTTTTCACCGGCGTTGAAGCCGACCCCGATACACTTTCCACCCTTGCCAACATGGGTTACACCGAATGCAATCGCATCTCGGATATTATTCAGGGTTGGCATCGTGGGCACCGCAAATCAACCCGCAGCAAGCGTTCGCGGCAAGTGCTTACTGAACTTATTCCTGCCTTGCTAACGGCACTTTCTAAAACCGCCAACCCCGATGCCGCCTTTTTCCATTTCGATGATTTTATCGACCGGCTTCCATCTGGCGCGCAAATTTTCTCACTGTTCCTTTCGCGTCCAGAAATGCTGACGCTGCTGGCCGATATTCTTGGTTCTACCCCCGCGCTGGGCGACACGCTGAGTAACAATCCATCGCTGCTTGATAGCGTGCTCGATGCTGATTTCTTCCTTGGCCTGCCCAGCAAAGAAGAGCTAGAAAATATGTTGGCCGATCGTTTGCGCTACGCCGAAGAATTTGAACAGAAAATGCTTTTTCTGCGCAGCTTCAATAACGAAAAACGCTTTCAGGCTGGCGTTCACCTGCTAAAGCAGCTGGCCAGCCCCAAACGTGTGGGCGCCTTCCTTTCCGACATTGCTGAAATTATTTTACAATCGACCATGCAGGAAGTGTGGGCGGAATATCGTACCGGCCGCAATCTGGAACCCATTCCGTTTGTGGTGTTGGCCATGGGCAAATTGGGCGGTCGCGAAATGACCTTCGGGTCCGACCTCGACATTGTTTTTATTTATGATGATGGCGGCGAAGCCGGCGCGGAAGCGCGCACCCACATCAACCGTATCAGCCAGCGCTTCATCAGCGCCCTCACCTTGCTGACACGCGAAGGCCGGCTTTATGAAATCGACACTCGCCTGCGCCCCGGCGGCAGCGATGGTCCACTGGCCGCCACTCTTATCGCGTTTGATTCGTATTTCGAAAACAGCGCATGGACCTATGAGCATATGGCCCTCACCCGCGCCCGTGTAGTGGCCACCAACATGCCCGCATTCGCCACCAAGGTTGAAACCACCGTGCGCCACCATGTATTGAAACCACGTGATTTTAATGTTTTATTAAAAGACGTCACCGACATGCGCACACGCATTGCACAACAATTTCCCACCACCAATCCGTGGGCACTGAAGCATGTGCGCGGCGGCATGGTTGATCTCGATTTCATCGCCCAATATCTGGTGTTGCGTTATGGGCGCGAACACCCAACCATTTGGAAGCGCAATGCCCATGCCGTGCTGCAAAATGTGCTCACCAGCGGCATTCTTCCCGATACGGTGATTGCACCGTTGCTCGAAGCCAAGAAATTCCAATCCGACCTGATGAGTCTGCTGCGACTTTCAGCCCCGGGCGGAGTCATCAGCGACGATGCACCCCTTGGCCTTAAACGCTTGCTCACCAAAGCGCAGCGCATGAAAAACTTTTCGGCGCTAAAAGAAAAATTGATAGAGCTGGAAGCCACTGTCAGCGCGGCTTATTCTAAAATGGAAGGGGGTTTATTCTCTCCCCTTTCGGAT
>CANEUT010000088.1 GCA_947441895.1 Rickettsiales bacterium
CAAAGCCAGGCTCTTCGCCGTTGAAACGTTTTTCCGCCGTTTCGGCATCATCATAGCAAAAGCCGGAATTCAGAAAAATGGCTTCGGATACTTCACCAAACTGCGAACGTATGGCTCCGCCATGCACCAATTGGGTGTCGAGCCCAAGGTCACGTAATTTTTCGATTGATTCAGTGTCTTGCGGTTTTGGCATGGGGTTGGTAACGTAGCGGGCAAATTGAGGGCAGGCAAGATGTTCGGTAACAATCCCAAGCGCGGGCCCGAAAAGGGCGATGGCAGCACGCTTCAGGTGGTGGAAATTTTTCCAACACTGCAAGGCGAGGGGCCATTTGCAGGCCATCCGGCGGTGTTTATTCGCCTTGGCGGCTGCAATTTAGCCTGCGATTTTTGCGATACTGAATTTGAGTCATTCGAGCCCATGGCTGTTGAAGCTATTGTTAAAAGAATTATGGCGGAGTCGGCACGCCTCGACCTCGTCGTCATCACCGGTGGCGAACCGCTGCGGCAGGAAATTGGGCCGCTGTGCGAAGCGTTGCTGAGCAAGGGTTTGCGCGTGCAGATTGAAACCAACGGAACCTTGTGGCGCGAATTGCCAGCGGACGTGAATATTGTGTGTTCACCGAAAGTGACCAACGGCGCCTATTACCCCATTCGCCCCGAAGTGCTGGCGCGTGCCAATGCGCTGAAGTTTATTATTTCCACCACGCGCCCGCATTATGGCGCGGTGGGTGAAGTGGGGCAGGCGGCGCGCAAGGTGCCCATTTACGTGCAGCCAATGGATGAAGGGAGCGATCAACAAAATCGCAAAAATATGCTGCATGCCGCGCACTTAGCGCAGATCCATGGTTATCGTCTGTCGCTGCAAACCCACAAAATTCTTGGTATTCCATGACAAAAAAAGCAGTGCTTCTTCTTTCTGGCGGGCTTGATTCCGCCACCACCCTTGCCATGGCGCGTGAGCAGGGATTCGAGGTGTATGCCCTCAGTTTTCGCTATGGCCAACGCCATGCGGTAGAGCTGACGGCGGCTAATCGCGTGGCAAAAACACTGGGCGCGCGCGAACATAAAGTGGCCGATATTGATTTGCGCTTGTTTGGCGGATCGGCCTTAACGGCGGATATCGCCGTGCCGAAAGATCGCAGCGACGAGCAAATCAGCCACGGCATTCCAATCACCTATGTGCCAGCGCGCAACACCATTTTCCTCAGCTTTGCACTGGCTTGGGCCGAGGTGCTGAAAGCCTATGATATTTTTATTGGCGTCAACGCGCTCGATTATTCGGGCTACCCCGATTGCAGGCCGGAATTCATCGGCGCGTTTGAAAAAACCGCCAACCTTGCCACCGCCTATGGGCTTGAGGCTGGCAAACACATCACCATTCACACCCCCATCATCAACATGACCAAGGCGGAGATTATTAAAGAAGGCTTGCGACTTGGTGTTGATTATAGCCTCACCATTTCCTGTTATGACCCCACACCTGAAGACAAGCCCTGTGGCCACTGCGATAGTTGCAACTTGCGCAACAAAGGTTTTGCAGGCAATGGCATGATCGACCCATCCCTTATGTCATCCTGAGTGAAACGAAGGATCTCGTTGCCCATCAGCAGATTCTTCGCTATCGCTCAGAATGACATACAACTCTATCACTGCGAAGATTATGGAAAACCACACACTCACACAACTTGGCGCGCAAACGGCACTTCCGGAATCGCCTGAAAAAGCAGTGCTGGAGCGCATTGCTAATCCGCATAGCAATGTCGATTATCTCATTCGCTTCACCGCGCCGGAATTTACCTCACTGTGCCCCAAAACCGCGCAGCCTGATTTTGCGCATCTGGTGATCGACTATATTCCCCGCGCATGGATTGTGGAGAGCAAATCGCTGAAGCTATATTTACACTCATTTCGCAATCACGGTGCCTTTCATGAAGATTGCACCGTGGGCATCGCCAAACGATTAATTGAAACCATCGAGCCAACATGGCTGCGCATTGGCGGTTATTGGTATCCGCGGGGTGGCATGCCCATTGATGTGTTTTTTCAAACAGGTATTGCGCCAAACGGCGTGTGGGTGCCTGATACGGGCGTTACGCCGTATCGCGGACGGGGCTAGCATTTTTCATCATTGCGTTAAGATCAAGGAAACTGAAGCGGTCGCGCGCCATATAGGCATCGTCCACTGCGCTTTGATAGCGATCGTCGTTCACGTGAATTTCTGATGGTTTGGTGGGCACACCCGATTGAATAAATGCACGTTCAATAACGCTGGGGGCAACCATAATTTCAGTGATGAATTGTTTGATGCCAGTCCAGTCGGCATTAATTTTAGCGTTGATGATTGCGACCTGTTCGCTGCTGAGCACTTTTGCACCATAGGTAAGCCAAAGCATGGGGCCTGCGTGGTTACCAAAAGCACGCATAAAATTAGCCTCTTCACGGGGGATTGATTTAACCGCGAATGGTTTAAGTAAAAGTCGTTGCTGCAATTGCCCCATGGTCAGCGTTGTCACGGCAATCAGTTCGCCGTGCAAAAGTCCGTGCAATTCCGAACCACACATTGATTCGACTGCGTGAGCAATCATATGTTCACCCTGACTTGCAATGGCGCTTGATCCAGTCTTTGCCATTAAGTCGCCAGTTTCAAGCAGCACCTGCATCAGGGTTTTATAATAACCCAAATCATTCAGCTGCAGCTTGGGCGCATGGGCGATGAGTTCATTTTCATTTTTACGTAAACAATCAAACACCTCGATCGGGTAATGGGTGCCAAACAACAAATGCGCCATGCGCATGTCCACTTCCACGCTGCTGCGGCACAGCGTGTCACCAAGCCCCGCACGCACTAAGCGCTTGGGAGCGGCAGCAATCACGGTTAAATCAGCAATCACTGCGCGGGGTGGCCTCGCAGCGTAAGAATGTTTAAATCCATGCGCAATCAGGCTGGCCGATGCCGAGCTGTAGCCATTCATCGATGCGGCCGTGGCAACGCAGATATAGGGCTTATTTGCAATGGTGGCGGCATATTTTGTCACATCATTCACGGTGCCGCTGCCAACAGCCAAAAACCCATCATAGTCAGCTGAGGCTTGCGCCAATTCTTCTGCTGCCGCCAATGTAGCGTGCACATTTTGCCCCAATGAATAGGGCTGAAAATTAAAAAAATTCGCAAATTTTACCGAGATAGCCTGACCAATCGCCTCCCAAGTATTATCATCGCAGACCAGCATTAAATTTGTGCCAAGCCCATGGCGTGCAGCAACCTGCGCTAAACTTTCAACGGCGTTTGCGGCAACGATATGCTCATCTGTCAGTGGGTAGCTCATGTTTTTCACATGGCAGGTTAACATTAACGCGCTGGCATGACGATGAAAAACGGTTCCGGTTGATAAGAACCGCTTTACACTTGCCGCAGCGTTGCAGCGTTGTCATAAGTGATTGCCCATTGTCAGGTATAGTATGGCTGTTGTTGCTGAGCCACCGTATCTGGTAGTAGTCGACCATAAAAACAAGCAGACCACGCCCATGATTTTTTCTCGTTTCATTGCCACATCGATTACATTTTGCCTTTTGGCAACGGCAGCGCATGCGCAAAGCGCAGAAGGCTTTTCCAGTTGGTTGGATGATTTTAAATCACGCGCTGCAGCACAAGGTATTCAGTCATCGGTCATTGAAGGCGCCTTAACCGGTGTGGAGCTAAATGAGCGTGTGCTGGCGCTTGACCAGAAACAACCCGAAGGCAAAATCAGCTTCACGCAATATTTGCGTAACACTGTGTCACCCGAGCGCATTCGCAAAGGCCGCGAAATGATGCTTACGCACCATGCGGTGCTGAAAAAAATTTCTAACCAATATGGCGTACCAGCAAAATATATTGTTGCACTGTGGGGCATTGAATCGAATTACAGCGGATTTCAGGGTAACTTTTCGGTGGTGGAATCGTTGGCCACACTCGCTTATGAAGGTCGCCGCGCTGAATTTTTTAGCAACGAACTGTTGGCGGCATTAAAAATTATCACGGTGGAAAAAATAGAACCATCGACCCTTACCGGTTCATGGGCCGGCGCCATGGGGGGATGCCAATTCATGCCCAGCACCTATTTAAAATATGCTGCCGATGGTGATGGTGACGGCCACCGTGATATTTGGCAAAACCCAGCGGATGTTATGGCTTCTACCGCAAATTATCTGAGTGGTTTGGGGTGGGATAAATCGATTGCATGGGGAAAGAATGTTAAGTTCCCTGATGATTTTAAGACAGAAGAAGCTGATATTAAACATGCTCGCAGCAAAGATGAATGGCGCAAACGCGGCATTAAGCTTGCTGGCGGAAAAACGCTGCCGGGCGCAAACATCAATCTCTATGCCATTTATCCCGGCACACCCGATGAAGGCGAATATTTGGTGAGTGAAAATTTTCAGCGTCTGTTGCAGTGGAATTATTCGCGCTATTTTGCCACGGCGGTTGGCATTTTAGCCGATCATATTGGTGACCCATCATGAAATTAATTTCCGCATTATTATTGGCATCGCTTTTGGCAGTCACGGCGTGTTCGTCGCATCGTCCCGTTTATTCGGGGCATCAGGAAAGCACCGAAGGTGTGCCTGGTTTTGTGAACGGTAAAAAAGTTTCACCCAACGTAAAGCTTGGGCAATCCTACACGATTGATGGTGAAACTTATGTGCCTCGCCACCAGCCAGACTATGTGGAAGAGGGCGATGCCTCATGGTATGGGCCGGGGTTTCATGGTGGTAAAACCGCGAATGGTGAAGAGTTCGATAAATATGAAATGACCGCCGCCCACCGCACTTTGCCACTGCCATCCATTGTGCGTGTTACGCTGTTATCGACTGGCAAGCAGGCCTATGTGCGCATTAATGATCGTGGTCCATTTGCAAAGGGCCGCATTATCGACGTAAGCCGCGGTGTGGCTGATGCGATTGGCCTGACCGCCAAGGGCGTAGGTCGCGTGCGGGTTGAATATATGCCGCAGGAATCGCAACGTTTTGCTGATTTATTGGCCCAGGGGCGCAGCCCTAAAAGCATCGATGTGGCGAGCGAAGTGATTGGGCGTGAAGGCAGCGTGCAAATGGCCAGTAACACGCTGGCTAAATCGGGCCACAGCACCACCAGCTGGTTGAACCACCTTAACCCGGTTTCAAGCGCCAATGCAGCTATTCCAGCAAACAATCAGCTTCCTGTAGCTGCGTCAGAGCCAGTACCAGTAGAGGACGATGTTTCGCCTGCCAGCGATATTCCACCAAGCCATTCACCTTTTGCCGTATTAGATGGCGATATGGCGCGAACTCAAGGCGAGGGTGAAACGACGGATATTGACCAATCATCTACTCAGCCTGCAATAACTGCACCATTGTTAAATGCAACATCACCCATCACGCCACCGCCAACACCGCCACCCATAGCATCGCCCGCTGCTGACCCTCCACCGGTTGCGACTGTTGCGCGCGGACCATCGCTTCAGCTTGGAGCATTTATGCAGCAAGCGAATGCTGAACGCATGAAAAAGCAATATTCAAAGTATGGCGATATTTCCATTTTGCAGCGGCAAGCCAGCAATGGTAGCCCCTTGTTTTTGGTGCGCATGGAGGCATTCGCATCGGCCGGGCAAAGCGCGCAAATGCTTGAACGCTTGCGGGGCATGGGCGTGGAAGCGCGAACGGTAAAAGAGTAAATTTATTTCATAAAGGATCATTTTCATGCGTTATTTTTTACTATCAACCGTATCGGTGCTGTTGCTTAGCAGTGCATTCAGCATTCCGGCAGAAGCTAAAAAAGCGCCTGCTGCAAAGCAATCGGTTAAGCAAACGGCTACTGAAAAAGAAGAGGGTGAAGAGGGGCTTGATTTAACCTTGCGTAGCAATGCCGCGGCTCAACCCGTTATTACGGCCGATGGTAGTGCGCTGGTGACTCCGGCCAGCCACATGGTGCTGGTGGATTATGACACGGGCACGGTGCTGGCCGAAAAATCGGCGCAGCTTAAAATGTATCCGTCGTCGATGACAAAGATCATGACCCTCTATATGATTTTCGACAAATTAAAGCAGGGCACATTATCGCTCAACAGCCAGTTCACGGTGAGTGAGCGTGCATGGCGCATTCAGGGCTCAAAAATGTTTGTGCCGCTGGGCAGCCAAATTGAGCTGGTGGATTTAATTCAGGGCATTGCCGTCCAATCAGGCAATGACGCCTGCGTGGTGGTAGCGGAAGGCATTGCAGGTTCTGAAGCGAATTTTGCCGCACAAATGAATGAAACAGCCAAAAAAATTGGCATGACCAATACCAATTTCACCGATGCCAGCGGTTGGCCAAACCCCGAGCACACCACCACACCGCATGATTTGGCGGTGCTTGGCCGCGCCATTGTCCGTGATTTTCCGGAATATTATCACTATGTCAGCCAGCGCGAATTTGTATTTCATAAAATTCGCCAATTTAATCGCAACCTGTTGTTGGCAAATGGGGCTTTGGGGGTTGATGGTATCAAAACCGGCCACACCGAAGCCGCGGGTTATGGCATTGTGTTGGCCGCCAAAGATAAGGCAACAGGCCGCCGCTTAGTGCTGGTGACGAATGGTTTGAATTCGGAAAGTGAGCGCGCCAGCGAAGGCGAGCGCTTGCTAAGCTGGGGCTTCCACAGCTTTGATGATTTAGTGCTCTTCAAAAAAGACGCGGTCATTGCAAAAGCGCAAGTC
>CANEUT010000089.1 GCA_947441895.1 Rickettsiales bacterium
ATTGGCATTATGCTGCACCCATTTACGCCCGATGCCGCAAATAAGCTGCTGGATCAGCTGGCCATTCCAGAAAACCAACGTTTGTTCAAACATCTCACGGCGGAGTTTGCGCTTATGCCCACCACACCATTGCCAAAGCCGGAAGGGGTGTTCCCACGGCTAGTGGCCGATGCGGCATAATCATGCTTGTCGATTCGCATTGTCACCTGAATTATTCCGAATTGGCCGATACGGCCGGGGTCATTGCCCGTGCGAAAGAAGCGGGGGTAGGGATGTTTCAAACCATTTCCACCAAACGGTCTGATTTTGCTGAAGTAAAGCGACTCGCTGAAACCTATCCCGAAATTTACTGCTCCATCGGTATTCACCCACACGAGGCCGAGCCACACGAAGATATTTCGGAAACCGAGCTGTTGGCTGCGGCAAATCACCCACGGGTGATCGGAATCGGCGAAACGGGGCTGGATTATTATTATGAGCACAGCCCGCGCGAGGTTCAGCAACGATTGTTTCGCACACACATCAATGTGGCACGCCAATTAGAACTTCCGGTCATCGTCCACTCGCGCGATGCTGACGAAGATACTGTGGCCATTTTGCAAGAATGCTATGCTGATGCGCCATTTAAAATCTTAATCCATTGCTTTAGCTCTTCAAAATATCTATCTGATAAATCAATAGAACTAGGTGGATTTATTTCAGCATCAGGGATTATTACATTCAAGAAATCCCAGACACTTAGAGATGTGTTTGCGGCAGTTCCCCTGAGTAATATTTTGGTGGAAACGGATTCGCCATATCTAGCCCCCGAGCCGCACAGGGGCAAGCCATGTGAGCCAGCTTTTACAGCACATACAGCAAAAAAACTGGCCGAAATAAAAGCTTTATCGCTTAATGAAGTTACCAGCACCACGACCGATAATTTCTTCCGGCTGTTTTCAAAGGCTAAGAGACCATGAAGGTAACAATTCTTGGATGTGGTGCATCGGGCGGAGTCCCCCTAATTGGCTGCGGTTGCAACGTATGTATCTCAAAAAATCAGTACAATAAACGCCTTCGTTCATCCATTATTGTTGAGATTAAGAAAACAAAATTACTCATTGATTCATCACCAGATTTGCGTCAGCAGATGATGAATAGCGGCTATGATTACGCCGATGCGGTGCTTTATACCCATGGCCATGCCGATCATACCCATGGCATCGATGATCTGCGTGCCTTTAATTACCATCGCAATGCGCCACTACCCATTTATGGCACAGCCGAGTTTATGGATGAGTTCCAGATTCGCTTCCCTTATGCCTTTGGCACCAAGCCGGTATGGGCAGGGTGGACGCGGCCCAACTTAGTGCCTCATATGATTGATGAATATGGCGAATTTATGTTTAACGGTATCGCCATTCAACATTTCCTCCAGTACCACGGTAAGGGTAAGACTATCGGCTATCGTATTGGAAATTTTGCTTATTCAACAGATGTGAATAAGCTTCCGGACAAAAGCCTTCAACTTCTTGAATCACTTGATGTTTGGGTTGTGGATTGTTTGCGATGTGAACCGGCGCCAACCCATGCGCATTTGGAAATGACCTTGGGATGGATTGAACTGCTGAAGCCCAAACGGGCAATTTTGACACATATGTCGCACGATCTAGATTATGAATGGCTTAGCAGCATATTGCCGCCCAATGTTGAAGCCGCCTATGATGGCATGACCATCGAGGTTACTGACACTAACTAATTGTATAGTAATGAAGAAGGCTTAATTCACCGTCACCTTCATCATTATTTTCCATAATACATATTATGCGACTTTAGATTAGTGTGTGATTCAAGGAAAGTCAGGCATTAACCGATGTCCCCTAATGTTATGCAGGTAAGTTTGCGACTAATTCGATGCCCGGATACTGGCAGCACCGGCAAATGCGGTGATTGGCAGCAGAAACACGGTCAAACCAATCAAAAAAACCAGGTTTGGCTGCCAAATATCGCCAACCTGCCGGCAATAATCGCTACCAAAGATCATCACCGGAATGGATAATGGCAGAATAATGAGGCTGACAATGGCGCCTGCCCGGGCCACCCCGGCCGTCAGCGCTGCCACCAGGCACGTAATCATGGTCAGCGCTGCTGCCCCCAAACCAAGGCCAATAGCATAGTGAGCCCATTGTTTGACGTCTATATTGAGCAATATTGCCGCAATAGGCAGCATAAAGAGCGTTGGAATGGCCACAAAGAGGTAAAATGCGGCCCATTTAGCAAGAATAATACGCTCCAGCGAGACTGGTAGCAGCTGATAATATTCCAGTCGACCGCTCTCGGCATCGCGCTGAAAAAGATTCATGCCCGCTAAGGCTACCGAAAGTGATAAGGCGATCCATAAAAGAACGGGCGCAAGCGACTGAAGACCATCACTACTACCTGGAAAGCCAAATGGCGCAAGCACGATAATGGAGATAAAAAAACTATAAATATAAATAGCTTCTTTTGTATTCTTAATGTAATACTTTAATTCATGTTGAAAGATACTCATGCCTCACCCTCTTGTTGAAGATGAATATCATTTCGTTTTAATTCCAGAATCTTGACACTATTTCCTTGAACATTCATATGCGATGTCATGGCCACCATGCCACCCTGCTCGAGCCGCGACTGAATGAGCGATTGCAACAACTCCCCGGCGTCAGCGTCGAGATTTGATACTGGCTCATCGAGTAGCCATAGCGGCGATGGGATGGTGATAAGTCGCGTAAGGGCAACCCGCTGTTGCCACCCGGCCGACAGGGTGTGGACCGGCACATCGGCCACTTCCTCCAAATCAAAATAATGAAGCGCCGCCGAAATCAGCTCGTTTGAATGATACTGGGCAGCCCAAAAGGCAACATTATCATAAACGCTCATGCTGGAAACCAGCCCACGCTTATGCCCCAAATACAACATGGGAATGAGTGGCGGCCATTGCCCATTCACCCGAATCTGGCCACTGCCGAGCGGCAAAAGACCACAGATAGTTTTGAGTAGAGTCGATTTGCCGACCCCATTGGCGCCGCGAATGACAAGCAGCTCTCCGCCCTTCAGCTCCAAATTGATGGGCGCCGTCATGGGGATGCCATCGCGGGCCAGCACAAGGCCCTTCAATGCAAAACTGTTACTTTTCATCCACGTTCCATGATAAAAGAGTATCGATGATGGTGACGACGGGGTTTGTGGTTGCCTATAGCGAATGGGCCTACATAATCTACACGTTAAACAAGAACAACATGATAAACCGCATGGGAGATACTGATGGTGAATAGTCTTAAAAGCAAAACCACACTAAGCGTGGGTAATAAAAATTACACCATCTATTCTATTCCAGATGCTGGAAAGGCCTTGGGGGTTGATTTTGCACGGCTGCCCTACTCGCTAAAAATTCTGCTCGAAAATTTGCTGCGTAACGAAGATGACCATACCGTTACCAAAGATGATATTGCTGCATTTGGCATCTGGCTGAAAAATAAAAACGAACCACGCGATATTGCTTACCGCCCTGCCCGCGTGCTGATGCAAGATTTCACCGGTGTGCCTGCGGTTGTGGATTTAGCCGCCATGCGCGACGCCGTTGCGAAAATGGGTGGCGAAGCTAAAAAAATCAACCCGCTTTCGCCGGTTGATTTGGTCATCGACCATTCGGTGATGGTTGATAATTATGGCACCGACCATGCGTTTAAAGATAACGTGGCGCTGGAAATGGGCCGTAACATGGAGCGCTATGCTTTCCTGCGCTGGGGCCAAAAAGCGTTTGATAATTTCCGTGTGGTGCCACCAGGTACCGGCATTTGCCACCAAGTGAACTTGGAATATTTGGCCAAAGTGGTTTGGACGAAGACCGAAGGCAATGACACGGTTGCCTACCCTGATACCTGCGTTGGCACCGATTCGCACACCACCATGATCAACGGACTTGGCGTGCTTGGCTGGGGCGTGGGCGGTATTGAGGCCGAGGCGGCCATGCTTGGCCAGCCCGTGTCGATGCTGATTCCGGAAGTGATTGGCTTTAAGCTGACGGGCAAGTTGAAAGAAGGTGCGACCGCGACCGATTTGGTGCTGACCGTCACCCAAATGCTGCGCGCGAAAGGTGTGGTTGGCAAATTCGTTGAGTTCTATGGCGAGGGTTTGAATCACTTGCCACTGGCCGACCGCGCCACCATCGCCAACATGGCGCCCGAATATGGTGCTACATGCGGCATTTTCCCAATTGATGCGGAAACCATCAGCTTCCTGCACACGTCGGGCCGCGATGAGGCGACGATTGCGTTGGTGGAAGCCTATGCCAAACGCCAAGGTTTCTGGCGCGATGAAAACTATGTCGACCCTGTATTCACCGACACGTTAGAGCTTGATGTGGCCAGCGTTGAACCATCGCTCGCAGGACCAAAACGCCCGCAAGACCGTGTGGCACTGTCGAAAGCGGCGCCCGGCTTTGCGGCTGAACTGCCAAAACTGAATGTGGGCAAATTGCCTGCCGGTGAAAAAGTGAACGTGGCCGGTGCCAATTTTGAATTGAGCCACGGTGATGTGGTGATTGCCGCCATCACCAGCTGCACCAACACCAGCAACCCATACGTAATGATGGGCGCTGGCCTGGTTGCTAAAAAAGCAGTGGCGCTGGGCCTCACCAGCAAGCCATGGGTGAAGACATCCCTCGCCCCCGGCTCCAAAGTAGTGACCGAATATCTCAGCAAATCAGGCCTCGATAAACCGCTTGATGCGCTGGGCTTCCAGCTGGTGGGTTATGGTTGCACCACCTGTATTGGTAATTCGGGCCCGCTGAACGATAATATTGAAGCCGCCATTAAAGATAATAATCTGGTGGTCACGTCGGTGCTTTCGGGTAACCGCAATTTCGAAGGCCGTGTGCACCCGCTGGTGCGCGGCAACTACCTCGCCTCACCGCTTTTGGTGGTGGCCTATGCCATTGCTGGCAGCATGAATATCGACATCACCAAAGATGCCATTGGTACCGGCAAAGATGGAAAGCCCGTGTACCTGAAAGATATTTGGCCAACGAACAAAGAAGTGTCGGACGCGGTGCATGAAGTGGTGACGCGTGACATGTTCCTCAAAAAATATGCCGATGTGTTCAGCGGTGAAAAAGAGTGGCAAGCCATTGGTGTGGCCGAAGGCAAAACCTATGGCTGGGATAATGCTTCCACCTATGTGCAGAACCCGCCTTACTTCGAGGGCATGAAAGCCGTGGTGGGTAACGACACGCTGAACGATGTGAAAAACGCTCGCGTGCTGGCCATTTTGGGTGATTCCATTACCACCGACCATATTTCACCGGCCGGTAACATCAGCAAAACCTCGCCAGCGGCGAAATACCTCACCGATCATGGGGTGCCGCAGTCGGAGTTCAACTCATACGGCGCACGTCGCGGCAGCCACGATGTCATGATGCGCGGCACCTTCGCCAACACCCGCATTAAAAACGAAATGCTCGATGGTGTGGAAGGTGGATTCACCAAACATATTCCAACCGGTGAGCAGCTCGCGATTTATGACGCCGCCATGCGTTACAAGGCCGAGGCGACACCGCTGGTGATTTTCGCCGGTAAGGAATATGGCACGGGTTCAAGTCGTGACTGGGCCGCCAAAGGCACATTCCTGCTTGGTGTGAAAGCGGTGATCGCGGAAAGCTTCGAGCGTATTCACCGCAGCAACCTGGTGGGCATGGGTGTGCTTCCGCTGGTATTCACTGGCGGCCAAACACGCACAAGCCTTGGCCTGAAGGGTGATGAAAAAATTGAAATCACCGGCATTCATGTTGGCTTGGCACCGCGCAAAGATCTTGATTGCACCATCACCCGCGCCGACGGAACGGTCGAAAAAACCAAACTTCTCTGTCGTATTGATACGGCGGATGAGTTGGAATATTATCGTCATGGTGGCATTCTGCAATATGTGATGCGCCAGATTATGGGAACCAATAACGCTAAAGCTGCTTAGGAGTTTTTATGACCGACGTAACCACGCCGAACACCCCAACTTCTGGTGATAAATATGACCCGGATGCGCTGAGCCGGGTTATTATGCTGCTCTATGGAAAAATGGATCATGGTGGCCCCTTCTGGTGCTATGTGGCCATTAAGCCATCGCAGTTTGAAGCCTTCAAAGTAGCAGAAAAAAGCGGCAGTATTGATCTTTATAACTTCGAAGCATTCGGCGAAGTGATTGTTTCGGCCGAAGGCGCCACCCCGCCAGAAGAAGTGACGCTGAAAGTGGCCGAAATGTATGGGGCCGATGCCAGCACCTTCTTCCAGCCGATTGATCCGATTGCTGAAATTGGAAAGAAAATTGATGAAATGAAAGCGCGTGACGAAGCGGAATAAACCCTAGGCAGTGTTAACCTGCCCATTCATCATAACGGCTGATACCATCATAATCATTTTCAAACCGTTCGGCATGCGCTAAAGGGCGCGCCAGTAGCGGCGTTTTCTCATTCAATAATTCATTCAACGCCGCCCTCAATTTTTCTGGCAACTCATTTTCTATCAGCTGGTTAAAACCAACATTGCGAATATCGCCTACCGTTTTTCCGTGTGGCAATTGCCAATAGCTAATCGCATCCACCGGTTCGCCGTTCCCCTGCATCATCATGGCATAGGCGAGCAGCTGCACGGATTTTCCTTCAATTATGTGTTTTTCTTTCGGTGTATCCC
>CANEUT010000090.1 GCA_947441895.1 Rickettsiales bacterium
CGCACCTTTATTGAACCGTCGGAATCGGTTCGTCACCTGGGCGTAAAACTCAAACACAATGCCAACAGCGCCATCTTGAAAGGTAAGCGCGTTATTCTGGTCGATGATTCCATTGTGCGCGGTACCACCAGCAAAAAAATTGTCACCATGGTGCGCGAAGCGGGCGCCAGCGAAGTGCATATGCGCATTGCCAGCCCGCCCACCATTTCACCCTGCTATTACGGAGTCGACACGCCCGAGAAATCGCAGCTGATGGCGGCGCAGCATTCTGTGCAAAAAATGGCCGAAATTATCGGGGTTGATTCGTTGGCATTTCTCACCATCGATGGCCTCTATCGCGCCGTGGGTGAAGCCAAACGCAATAACGACCTGCCGCAATATTGCGATGCGTGCTTCAGCGGTGAATACCCCATCGCCCTCACCGATTATGACCCCAATGCTGCCAAAGGTATCCGCAGCAAAAAAGCTGAAAAAACCCGTGCGGCTTAGTGGAAAGATCGCCCTCGTCACCGGTGCTTCGCGTGGCATTGGTGCTGCAGTGGCCAAGCGTTTGGCGGCCGAAGGGGCCCATGTCATTATCACCGCCCGCACCGTCGGTGGGCTTGAAGAAGTCGATGACGCCATTCGCGCCCTTGGCGGTAGCGCTACCTTGGTGCCTCTTGATTTGCGGCAGATGGATATGATCGACGCGCTCGGCGGTCAAATCTATGAACGGTTTGGCAAGCTTGATATTCTGGTGGGGAACGCCGCCACACTGGGAACGCTTTCCCCCGTCGCGCATGCCAGCCCCGCCGAATTCGAAGATGTGATGACCATCAACCTCACCGCGAACTACCGCCTTATTCGCAGCTGCGACCCATTGCTGCGTGCCGCCGATGCCGGACGCGTCATCATGGTCACATCCGGCGCGGCAGTGGCCCCCATTAGCTATTGGGGGGCCTATGCCACCAGCAAAGCGGCGCTGGAACATCTCACCCTCACCTATGCCGCCGAAGTGGCCAGCACCAATATTCGCGTCAACCTCATCGACCCGGGCGCCACGGCCACCAACATGCGCGCCAAAGCCTTTCCGGCGGAAGACCCGCGTGGCCTTCCAACGCCCGAATCCATCACCGAGTGGTTTGTGCGTCTGTGCGAAGCAAGCGCACCGCACGCCCAACGCATTGTTGCCAAGGCGAAGGTGTGAAACGTTTTGCTACCATCTTCCGCGGCGCGTTCCTTGCCAGTGAAATTGCCGGCGGCGTGGTGATGATGGTTGCTGCCGCCCTAGCACTTGTGGTGGCCAATTCACCGCTGGGCGAACAGTACCAGCATTTCACCCATGCCACACTCATGGGCGATGTCACCGTCCATTATTTCATTCAGGACGTGCTGATGGCCATTTTCTTCCTGATGGTTGGGCTGGAACTGAAATATGAAATGATTGCCGGAAGCCTGGCCGGTAAGGGACAAAAAATGCTGCCGCTCATTGCTGCTGCCGGCGGTGTTATTTTTCCCGCCCTCATTTACATGGCCATCACGCATGGGCAGCCCGCCCTTGCCGCCGGATGGGCTATTCCCACCGCCACCGATATTGCCTTCGCCGTGTGCGTGCTGCGCCTTGTTGGCCCGGCCATTCCGCAACCCGCCAAAATGTTTTTACTGGCCATCGCTATTTATGATGATCTGGCCGCCATTCTCATCATCGCATTTTTCTACAGCGGGGGCATTGCACTTGTTCCACTTGCCGCAGCCTTCGGCCTCGGCCTCATGCTATTTGCGCTCAACCGTGTGGGTGTCAGTCGCTATGGGCCCTATTTACTGCTGGGCGCCGCCTTGTGGTGGGCACTGGCGCAAGCGGGCATTCACCCCACCATCGCCGGCGTGGTCACGGCCATGGCCATTCCACTCACCAGCAAATCTGGCGCCACGCCGCTTAAAACATTGCTGCACCACCTGCACCCCTATGTGGCGTTTGGCATTTTGCCGCTTTTTGCCTTTGCCAGCGCCGGGATTGATGTGGGCGCCATCACGGCCGATCAGGCATTAAGTGCTTTGCCAGTAGCCATTGTCCTTGGCCTATTCATCGGCAAACAGCTTGGCATTACCCTTTTCACGTGGATTGCCGTAACACTGGGGCTTTCAAAGCTTCCCGCAGGTGTGCATTGGCCCATGGTCTATGGCATTGCCATGCTGGCGGGTATTGGCTTCACCATGAGCCTATTCATCGGCCAACTGGCTTTTGCCGATCCGGCCCTGCAAATGCAGGTAAAAATAGGGGTTTTAGCGGGCTCACTCCTGTCGGCGATAGGCGGCTTTGCCTTGCTCAGAGCCACCCGCCGCCAGCCTCAAGCAATCCCTTGACAATGCGCGGCATGCTGCCTAGAACACACGCCTCGTGGAATGGGTTCGTAGCTCAGGTGGTTAGAGCGCACGCCTGATAAGCGTGAGGTCGGAAGTTCAACTCTTCCCGGACCCACCACGAAGGATTTAGTTCGGGTTGTGAACGAACGCCGCCATATCATCCAGCAGCGGAGTGATGCCCCGGAAACGCTGCGCCAGCGACAGCATAATATCGATATGCCCAATATCCGGATAGATTTTTTCGACCACCGCACTTTTTTGTGCGCGCAGCTTCGCCGTCACGTTATGGCTATTGCGCGGCAGCACCACATCATCGGCATCACCGGTGGCTAACAATACCGGCGGCATGGGCTGCGTGATGTGGTTGATGGGCTGCGTGGCAGGCCCTTGCGCGCTGCTAAAAATATCAATGATATCGGAATCGGTGAAGGGCAGGAAATCATAGGGTCCGGCAATACCAACAATGCCTTTTACCCAGGCACGATTACCTCCCGCACGCTTCAAATAACGTGGGTCACCGCCGACCATCATGGCAATATATGCGCCCGCCGAATGACCCGCGACAAACATGCGATTTGGGTTACCACCATGATCAGCAATATGCTCATGCGCATAGCGAAAGGCCATTGCCCCATCATCAATAAAACTCGGGAATTTGACTTCCGGATACAAGCGATAATTGGCGATGATAGTAATAAATCCCTTGGAAGTGAGTGCCTGGCCAAGGAAACGATAATCATCCTTGCTGCCAAACTGCCAGCTGCCGCCATAAAAAAAGACAATCACCGGGGCATTTTTAACGCCCTCGGGCACATAAATATCCAATGTCTGACGCGAATTGCTACCATAGGCCACATCACGCTCAACCACATAGCCATCGCGGGTGATGGTGGCATTCAATAAATCGGTTTTAGAACACGCGGCAAGCATCACCAATGCACCAGCGCAAATGGCAAACCGCATGATCAGCCTCATAGGCTACTCATGGTATTCAAGGGCTTATTGCCCCCATAAAGACGTAGAAAAATAGTCACCACTTCGCGCACATGCGCCTTGCGTTCCCGCACCGACGGAATGGGTGGCACACCCAACGTCATGCGCAAATAATACTGACCTTTTAACATCGAGAAAAAATAAGCTGCCGCACTTTCCGTATTGGGAATGGCAATCACCCCACGGTCATTCTGCCCATCCAGAAACTCAGCAATCAGCTGAACAATACGTTGCGTGCCACTTTCATAATAAAGCTTGGCTAACTTTGGGTAACGGCTTGCTTCCGCTACCACTAAACGCGTGACCGACATGCCTGCGGGACTGGTAATTAAATTCAACAAGTTTAAGCCCACTTCATAAAGCAACTCGTCGAACGGCTTTGTTTTAGCCCCCGTCAGTGGGGCGTGCCCAACGCCTTTTTGGCATAAATTATCGATCATCTGAATGAAGAGCAGCTCTTTGCTCTGATAATGCGAATAAACGGTTTGCTTGGTAACGCCCGCATGGCGTGCCACATCATCCATGGTGGTTTTATCATAGCCAAGCTTGGGAAACAGCTCCACCGCTGCTTTTAAAATGGCGTCGCCCTTACGGGCATTGACGGCGCGATGAATCGTTGCCATGGTAAACCTTTCTTGACACCCACTTCAAAATAGACTAGCAAGTCTACATTATTAGACTGAATAGTATGATTACCACGAGGCACTATTTCTGTCTATTAGTCGTTAAAGGAGCATAGTTTGGCGAAGATTGCAATCATCGGCAGCGGAATTTCAGGCATGGGCGCGGCCTACCTGTTACACCGGGCTGGGCACACCATAACTGTCTATGAAAAAGCGCCGGTGGTGGGTGGTCACAGCCGCACCTTAACGGTTGATTATCAGGGCCAATCTATTCCCGTCGATACTGGTTTTATTGTCTATAACGAACTAAACTACCCCAATCTGGTGGGGCTGTTTAAGCACCTCAATGTGGCGACCCACAAAAGCAATATGAGCTTTGCAATCACCGTCGATGGTGGCCGGTTTGAGTGGGGCGCACGCAGCCTGAATGCTGTGTTCGGTCAGCGCCGAAATCTATTGCGCCCCCGCTTCTACCGCATGATTCGTGATGTGATGCGTTTTAATGCCCGCGCCCTGCCAACCGTGGATGCTCATCCCACGTACAATCTGGGTCAGCTTATCAAGCATTTGGGGCTCAGCGATGGATTCTTACGCTATTACCTGCTGCCCATGGGGGGCGCCATTTGGAGCTGCCCGCCCGAGTCGATGCTCGATTTTCCGGCCGCCACATTTGTACAATTCTTCAAAAATCACGGCCTGCTTTCTTTCACTGGCCAGCACCAATGGTACACTGTTACCGGTGGCTCAAAAGAATATGTGAAAAAAATTACCGCGCCTTACCTTGACCAAATTCGCACCAACTGCGCCGCCGTACGCGTCACCCGCACGAATGGATTGGTGAGCGTGGAAGATAGCACCGGCGACACCCATACGTATGACCAGATTGTTTTCGCCTGCCACGCGAACGATACGCTTGGCATGCTGGCGGATGCATCGACGGATGAAACATCCGTGCTGGGCGCCTTCACCTATCAGAAAAACATCGCCTATTTGCACCGCGATGAAACCATCATGCCCAAACGCCGCCTGTGCTGGGCCAGCTGGGTCTATCACGCCACGCAACCCGGCCACGCCGATGAGCGTGCCCACGGCATTGGCATCACCTATTGGATGAATTTGCTGCAGGGCATCAGCAACAAATACCCGCTATTTGTAACCCTAAATCCTCACCAACCCGTGGCGGATGATTTGGTATTTAATCGTCACGAATTTGAGCATCCCGTATTTACCGCCCAAACACTTTCAGCGCAATTGCGTTTGCCCCAATTACAGGGTAAAAATAACAGCTGGTTCTGTGGGGCCTACACGCGCTATGGCTTCCACGAAGATGGGCTGATGAGCGCGGTAAAGGTGGCTGAGTCATTAGGAGCACCCATTCCATGGGCATAAATAACTTGCTGGTCGCTCAGGTGTTGCATGCGCGCAAACGCCCTAAAACCAATGCGTTTGCCTACCATGTCTATTACCTTTGCATTCGTTTAAGTGAATGGTCGCTGCTGACGCGTCGGTGGCTTTTTTCCATCGACCGTTTCAACCTGTTCAGCATGCGCACCCGTGATTATGGCCGCCACACCACCCCCGAAAACTGGATGCGCGGCGTGCTTACCGAATGGAACATTACCGCCGCTGATGGTGAAATAGTGCTCATGACCATGCCACGCATTTTGGGTTACGCTTTCAACCCTGTTAGTTTCTGGTTCTGCCTCGATAAAGCAGGAGAACCCCGCGCGGTGCTGGCCGATGTGACCAACACGTTCGGCGAACGCCACGCCTATTTGCTGCACCATGATGACCTGCGACCCATCACCCAGAATGACTGGCTCACCAGCCGCAAAGTTTTTCATGTGTCACCCTTTCTTGAAATTACGGGCCATTACGAATTTCGTTTTGCCTACGGCGAAGAAGCCATCGGCGTGTGGATCAATCACCACGATGCCGAGGGCTTGCTCATCACCACCTCGGTGGCGGGCAAACGCAGCAATGCCACCTCGGCGGCACTGTTTGCCTGTTTCTTCCGCTATCCGCTGGTCACACTGAAAGTCATTGGTCTCATTCACTTTCAGGCTATTCGTTTGCTTGCGAAGGGCCTGCGCTATTATGTTAAACCATCACCACCAATCACAGAGATTTCACGATGAACCTCATCCCCACCTCTGCCCTCATTGCGCGCTGGTATAATGCACTTTCGCGCCTGGAATATGGCACACTGCATTTTGTTTCACCTGCGGGTGAACGCGCCACATTTAAAGGCCTCAACCCCGGCCCCGAAGCCGAGTTTGCCATCAGCAGCTGGGATGTGATTCGCCGCATGGTGGCGCGCGGCGATATTGCCATGGGCGAAGATTATATTGAAGGCCTGTGGACCACACCCGCCATTGAGCCACTCTTCTCGTTGTTCTTGCTCAACCTTGATGCGCTCGATGGTTTTGCCAACGGCAACATTATCCACAAATCGCTGCTGGCCATGCATAATCAGCTAGTGCGCCGCAACAGCAAGCGCGGCAGCAGCCGGAATATCCGCGCCCACTACGATGTAGGCAACGCGTTTTATTCCCTCTGGCTCGATAAAACCATGACCTATTCCTCGGCGCTTGATACCAGCGCCACCACCCCGCTGGAACAAGCACAAACCAATAAATACCAAC
>CANEUT010000091.1 GCA_947441895.1 Rickettsiales bacterium
AAAAAAGGTTTATTCACCTTACAATTTAACGAAAATAAACGGCTGCGTGTGTGACGTTTTGGTGAAGACTTTTATTTAAGGGGGGTGTCTCGCCCCCGCTACGCTACCTCGTTTGGCCTTACAGCCTCCGGCTCGGCTAACGCCTACGCACCAACTCTACAAACGGTGATAACCACTGCCGTCCGAAGGGCCGCCCCAAGGACGGCAGCTTCAATACATCCACTTCAAACTACACTGAGCGTTAGCGAAGGACTTTGAAGTGAAGAACTAAACGCTCACGGCGGCGCTGGCGTCAGTCGCTTTGGCGGCGTGTGCTTTTTCAGCAAAGCTGGCAGGTGAAGCACGTTCGGCAAATTGCGCGGTCCATTGTTTGGCTGGGGCTTCATTGGATTCAGCTTTATTCATACCAAAAACGGGCACGGTGTGCCGCGGTGCTTGCTCCGGCACCAGGGTTGAGTCTTGCCCAGAAAGCCGCGTTGCTTCAGCAATTTTGCGTGCCTGCGATTGCTGATCGACGTTGATCGCTTCACTCCAGAAATGGCTACCTAAATAAACAGCGCCCACTCCCACCGCGGCAATGCCCAGTAAAAACGGCCACGATGTTGCAAGTCCTGTCATGAGCGCCGTGGTACCACCCAGTTTTAAGGCCGCCGTGGCTAAGGCGCCCACCAAACCAAAAACGGTGGCACCGCCAATGCCCAAAAATATTTGCTGTAAAAACCTATATTGACCCGAGCGCTTCTTCAGCGCTGCATCATCCATATCTTCTGTTGCTAGTTCGGGCATCTGTGCCATTGGTCATTTCTCCACCTTTGCATTATAATCTATGCGTGAAGTTATTGTGTGACGATTCGGTGAAGATGCGCCTACGGCTTCTGCCAAATGAGGCACACCCAGTCCCCCATGCTCAGCCGCTCGGCGAGTTCCAGTCCAAGCCCCTCGTAAGCCTCACGAATTTGGGCTTCTTGCCACAGCAGCAACCCACTGATGATACATACACCGCCCGGCGACAAATTCGCCTCGGCATCGGCCGCCAGCATCAGTAGTGGATCGGCGAGGATATTCATGACGATTAAATCAAACGGCGCGTTGGCCGCCACATCGGCATGACGAAAACCATCGGCGTGAATGGCCGTAATGCGCTCTGCCATGCCGTTGGCGACGGCATTTTCGCGTAGTGTTTCCACCGCTTTACGCTCCAGCTCCACCGCCGTGATGGGGCAATGAAACTGCTGGGCAATCGCCAGCGACAAAATACCTGACCCCGCCCCCATGTCGCAGGCGTTGTGTGGGGTGAAATGCTGCGGATCAATTGCACTCAACGCCGCCAGCACCATGCGGGTGGTGGGGTGATTGCCATCACCAAACGCATGGGCGCCGGCAGAAATTTCAATATAATCAGCTGGTTGCATATGTGTTATTTTTGCCGGTGGATAAGTAAGGTTCTGTTAACTTTTCAGACCCATATTAAACTCATACCACCCATCAGAGGAGTTGACCATGGCCCAGCAAATCACCCACAGCGAATATTTTTCGAATGACGATACGGATTGGGTTGAACCCATCGTTCGCACCACTGTCGTGAGCTCGGCAAGTGCTCACCGGCTGGCGCAGGGAGAGCTTTTTTCCTCCCTGCTGCCACGCCAACTGCCAATCTTTAAATACGGGCCGGAGGATGAGGTGACGATTCATTAGCGGCGAAGCCGCGTGGGGGCGTCCCGCCCCCGCTACGCTCCCCCTCGTTCGCTTTCGCTCCGGCTCGCCATGAAAGGCTACGCACCGACACTACAATCGCTTGAAAGGTAAAAATCCAACCATCGGCCTAGTGGGCCAGATGCTAGGAGCACCCGCCGCTTTTGAAAACCTCGAACGTAGCAGCGCTACGTGAGGATTTGCAAAAGCGGATGCGACGACGCAGATGGTCCGCTATGCCGATGGTAGCGTTTCATGCATGGCGAAGGCTTCGTCCCATGTGCCTTGGGTTGCAGCCTTGGCATATTCCGTCACGCGGTTTTCGAAGAAGTTGGTGTGCTCCACGCCGTTGAGCAAATCATCCAGCCATGGCAGTGGGTTCTTCTCGATTTGATACATGGGCTGCAAGCCAAGCTGCGCCAAGCGGCGGTCGGCAATGTAGCGAATGTAGCTTTTCACTTCGTTCGGTGTCAGCCCCTGCACTTCGCCTAAGCCAAAGGCCAGATCAATAAACGCATCTTCGTGAGTGACAATGGTGTTGCAGGCCACATAGAGCTTGCTGCGCAATTCGTCGGTCCACACTTCGGGATTTTCGTCGCAGAAGGTTTTGAACAGGCGAATGATGGAATTGCAATGCAGCGTTTCGTCACGTGCGCTCCAAGTGACCACTTGGCCCATGCCCTTCATTTTGCCAAAACGCGGGAAGTTGAGGAGAATGGCGAAGCTGGCGAATAATTGCAGCCCTTCGGTGAAGGCACCAAACACCGCCAATGTCATGGCAATTTGTTCTTTTGTCTCCACGCCGAATTGCTGCATGTAGTCGTATTTATCCTTCATTTCTTTGTATTTCATGAAGGCGGTATATTCGGTCTCCGGCATGCCGATCGTGTCGAGCAGGTGGCTGTAGGCCGCGATGTGAATGGTTTCCATGTTCGAAAACGCGCTCAGCATCATCTGCACTTCGGTGGGTTTAAACACCTGGCTGTAATGCTTCATGTAGCAGTTATTCACCTCAATATCGGCCTGGGTGAAGAAGCGGAAAATCTGCGTCAGCAGGTTTTTTTCCGATGGCTCAAGGTTCTTTTTCCAATCGCGCACATCATCGGCCAATGGAATTTCCTCGGGCAGCCAGTGAATGCGCTGCTGCATGTGCCACGCCTCATAGGCCCACGGATAGGCGAAGGGTTTATAGATGGGTTTGGCATCGAGTAATGACATTAGTGGCTCCCTTGGTTTTGAATTCCTTGTTGAGTAATATAGCGGTGTTTTTCAGGGTAAGTGATAATATTTTCAATTACCGCGTCGCGGCAACCTTGCTGTTGAATGGCCAGCGCCGTTTGGTTGACCACCTGCTGTTGCTGCGCCTGAAGTATTTTGCTTACCTCATCGACAAAGGGCTGAGTGGGCTGGTAACCCACCCGGGCCACATAAGCATCGACATAGGCCTGCGTGTACGCTTTGGATGTTGCTATAAACAAATCGTTCAAATACGCGCGCTGAGCATCGGTAATACCATAATCGCTTCCACATTGGGCATAAGCAACGTTCGCACCCGATAAAGCTTCGTAAAGCGGCACCCATCGTCTCACCTCCTGCTGCTGCGACAATTGCTTGGCCGAACGCACAATAACAGCGGCGTCAGAAACAGTCGGCAATGCAGCAGCGGCGAGCATGAAAATGGCACCCCATGTAAAAAACGAACGGTTCACTATTGGCAGGCGAGGCATTCCTCATAACTGCTGGTCTGCTTGGCTTTCAGCGACATTTCGAGCTGAATCTCGGGCTTCATTTCCGAGACTTTGTCTGAACGTTGCAGCGAGGCAGAGCGGCAGTAATAGAGGCTCTTCACGCCTTTTTTCCACGCCATGAAATGCAGCGCGTGCAAATCACGTTTGTGGACGTTGGCGGGAAGGAAAAGATTGGTCGATTGGGCCTGGCACACATAGGGTGCGCGGTCAGCCGAATGCTCAATCACCCAGCGCTGATCCATTTCATAGGCGGTTTTGAATACCAACTTCTCGTTTTCATCAAGGAAATCGAGATGCTGCACCGACCCTTCCTGCGTGGTGATAAGCGACCACACATCCGGCGTATCATGACCTTTTTCCGCCAGCAGCGCCTTCAGGTATTTGTTGCGTACCGGAAAGCTGCCCGAAAGGGTTTTTTGCGTGAACACATTGGCCGCATAGGGCTCAATACCCGGGCTGGCATTACCGGTGATGATGGAAATGCTGGCCGTTGGCGCAATGGCCATTTTGTTGGAAAAGCGCTCCATCACCCCAAAATCAGCCGCGTCAGGGCATGCACCACGTTCTTCCGCTAGCTTCACCGACGCCGCGTCGGCACCTTTACGAATATGTTCGAACATTTTCTTGTTCCACACTTTCGCCATGACCGATTCAAACGGAATCATTTTGCTTTGCAGATAGCTGTGAAAGCCCATCACACCCAGGCCCACACTGCGCTCGCGCGAGGCGGAATATTTGGCGCGCGCCATGGAATCTGGTGCGGTGTCGATGAAATCTTGCAGCACGTTATCGAGGAAGCGCATCACATCTTCAATGAAGGTGGGGTGCGATTTCCACTGATCATAATATTCCAGATTCAGCGAGCTGAGGCAGCACACCGCCGTGCGGTTGCCACCCAAATGATCATGGCCCGTGGGCAGCGTAATTTCACTGCACAGGTTGCTCATCTTCACCAGCAAGCCGGCTTCTTTGTGGTGTTGCGGAATGGCTTTGTTCACCGTGTCGATATAGATGATGTATGGCTCACCCGTTTCAATGCGGGTGGTCAGAATTTTGCTCCACAAATCGCGCGCTTTCACCGTTTCCACCACATGCTTGTCTTTGGGTGACAGCAAATCCCACTTCTCATCACGCTCCACCGCTTCCATGAAATCATCGGTAATGGCAATGCCATGATGCAGGTTCAGCGCCTTGCGGTTCGGATCACCGCCGGTGGGGCGGCGCATATCGAGGAATTCTTCAATCTCTGGGTGCGAAATATCGAGGTAAACCGCGCTTGATCCACGACGCAGCGAGCCTTGCGAAATGGCGAGTGTCAGCGAGTCTTGAACGCGCACGAAGGGAATCACGCCCGAGGTTTTGCCGTTACGGCCCACTTTTTCACCCAGCGCGCGCAAATTGCCCCAATAGGAACCAATTCCGCCGCCACGGCTGGCCAGCCACACGTTTTCGTTCCACAAATCCACAATGCCGGCCAGCGAATCTTCGGTTTCATTCAAAAAGCAGCTGATGGGCAAGCCGCGCTTGGTGCCGCCATTGCTTAGAATGGGGGTGGCGGGCATAAACCACATGCGGCTGATATAATCATAAATACGTTCGGCATGGGCCTGGTCATCACCATAGAAGGTGGAAACACGGGCAAACAGGTCCTGATATTTTTCTTCCGGCAGTAAATACCGGTCATCCAGCGTCGCGCGACCAAAGTCGGTCAGGTATTTATCGCGGCTGTGATCTACGTTAATTTGTATTGTCGCCATGTCTCCACCCCATTTTTTGACTTATGTTTTCTGTGCTTTTGTCTCGTTTTTCCGGAAAGCGCGCTGTTTTTTTGGTTCAGCCCACCGCGGATCTCGGATACTACATTTTGTGGTCACCCTGTCCAGCAAGAAAATGTTGTCAAGGCAAAAATTTATGTGTTGATTCTATATTTAGTTCTAAAATACAATATTTTAAATGTTTTTATTAATCTATCGCTTGCACCAATATTCCGTCTTGCCCCTATTTTTGCATACCACCATATGTAGTGTTAGCATCCATTCGCACGGGCGGCCATTGACCATCGTGTTAGCTGCCGCGCCGCCGCGTACATTGCTTCACCTTAGGCACCGCCGGCGCATCCCTTGCTGATCTACGCTTAGAGTGCTTTGAAAACCGCCGTCAATCTGGAAATAACGGTGAATTACACCAGTAAAATAGTGCCTAAAAATCAGTTTACTAGGCGAGTTGTGCGCTTATTCACACGCTGCACACTCATTTATCCACTTTTGCACCCAGCGCCCGTCCGAATCGGCAACGTCTGGCACCCAAAAAATGGATTGCGGCACAGGACAACAACAGCTGTTGTATTTATTACAACAGAAATAACACATACAAAATATATATGAATCTAGAAATAGTATTTTGGTAAAAAGTTAATTTATTAAGTTATAACAACACTAGGTATATTTTACCTATTTTAATAATAAATAAGTTTATTGTTTATTTTATGCAATGTTACATTATAAAATTTAATTTACGGCATAAATATCTTTATTATGTTAAAAACTGCCTTTTATTTGTGCAAATTGGTCAATATGTGCTGTGATACAACATATTTTTATTTTCATATGTATTTGCGGGGATCGGTGGATAAATACTGTTCCTACACGTTTAGTTACAGGCGGGATAGATTTGTTAGGCCAAAAATAAGTATCGGACATGAACGGCCCTCTTCGTTCCCAATGCGTGCGCGGTGAAAACGCTTGGCCATCCACCCTCGCAGCTGTAAGAGAGCCTCGGCTCACGAAATAAATGCACCCGTAGCTCAACTGGATAGAGCGTTGCCCTCCGAAGGTTATAATCACTTGTTATTGTGGTTCCTATTGTTCCCCTAGTTCCGCAGATTCCCTAGAGTCTTAAAAATGGCTGTTTCCTTATTCTATACGGCTATATTGCCATTTATCAGCGTTCTTTGTGGGGTACGAGTGGGGGATTTTTCTTGAGTAAAATATGGGGAGTTCTATATTTACCCCACAATAAACCCCACAGCAAGGAAATCATCATGGTGAATGCTGAACCTGTCGCAGTAGTAGGGCGA
>CANEUT010000092.1 GCA_947441895.1 Rickettsiales bacterium
ATGGCGCCATCATCGGTGATGCCAAAACGCTGCAGAAAATAGCCATAGGCCGCATGGTAGGTGATGAAGGGAATTTGCGGTTTTGGCGTGGTGTATGGCGAAGCGGCTTTAGCTTTTAAAAGCTCGGCTATGGCGGGTTTCACATCGTCACGCAATTGGCTGGCGAGGGCTTTGGCATTGGCGGTGAGGGTGGCTTTATGTTCGGGCGCTGACTGCGCAATCGCCTCGGCGAGTGGCACAGCAATGGCGGCCATGCGCTCGGGGTCGAGCCAGAAATGCGGGTCGGTGGTGGCGACGGGTTGCGCTTTCAGCGGCTTGCCAAGTGTTTTTTGCTCGTGACCGTGGTCGTGGTCATGGTCGTGGCCATGGTCGTGATCATCGTCCCCATCACTCTTTCCCAGTTCTTTCACGCGGGTCACCCATGGGTTTTCTTTGGCATAGGGAAGCGGGTCGGCTCCGTTTAATTTGCTCAGCTCAATCACCCGCAGTTTTTTCTGCCGCGAGGCCAAGCGGTCGAGCACCGGGTTAATGGAACGATCCGGCGTGATGAGAATTTCGGCCTCGGCCAGCATGCGTGCCTGCGAAGGGGCAAGGGTGAAGCTGTGCGGCTCTTGCCCGGGGCGCAGCAGGTTCTGCGCATTGCCAACGCCATGCAGAATTTCATTGGCGTAGGGCGCCAGCGGATTGACCACCACCAGCACCTTGGGGAACACCTGCCCCGCAGAGGCCGCTTGCGTGCTGGCAAGGAATAAGGCTATCACAGCACTATATGGAAACCAGTAACGCATTATCATCTCCTGTTGCCACGCCGCTGATTGAAGCGCGGGGCCTTTGTAAATTTTTTCAAAGCCGTGAGATATTGCACGAGGTGAGCGTTCAGGTCAATGCGGGCGAAATGGTGACGATTGTGGGCCCCAACGGCGCGGGAAAAACCACACTGCTGAAATGTTTGCTGGGGCTTGAAACCGCCGATTATGGCGAGGTGATTCGTAGCCCGGGGTTGCGCATTGGCTATGTGCCGCAGCAGTTTAAACCGCAGGCAAGTTTACCGCTGAGTGTGGAAAGTTTTTTGTCGCTCTATGGAAAAATTAATCCCGCCATCGCGGCTGAGCTGCATGTCGATCGGCTGATGCAACAATCGCTGCATAGCCTTTCGGGTGGTGAATTGCGTCGCGTGTTGTTGCTGCGTGCATTGCTGAAATCACCGCAACTGCTGGTGCTTGATGAGCCCACTACGGGCGTTGATATTGCCGGGCAGGGCGAGCTTTATCGCCTGCTGAAGCGCCTGAGCGAGCAGCTGGGTTTTGCCGTGCTGATGGTGAGCCACGATTTATATGTGGTGATGGCTTCGACCGACCGCGTGATTTGCCTGAACCATCATGTTTGCTGCGAGGGTACGCCGCAAAAGGTGGGGGGCGATGCCTCGTTCCGCGCGTTGTTCGGCGATGATCTGGCCAACCAGCTGGCGCTTTATCACCATCACCACACGCATGAACACGGGCTGGGCGATGAAGACTATCCGCACGAGCATCACCATCATCATGCGGGGTGCAACCATGGATGAGTTTGTAGTTATTCCACTTAAAAATTTTACATGGCTGCAAATAGCAATTTTCTGCGCTTCCGCTACGCATGTACTAAAATGTACACTTGCGTTGCGGTTCTCAAAAATCGCTATTTTCGCTGATGTAAAATTCCTAATTGGAACAACTATATTTTTTATTCTTCCCTCAACCCCAACCCTCTACCGGCGGGGGAGGGAGGTTTATTATGGATGAGTTTGTACTGCGGGCGCTGGTGGGCGGGCTGATGCTCGCCACCATGATTGGGCCGTTGGGCGCGCTGGTGGTGTGGCGGCAGATGGCCTATTTTGGTGACACCATTTCGCATGCGGCGCTGCTGGGGGTTGCCGTGTCGCTGCTGAGCACTGGCGCGGTGCCCATGACGCTTGCCATTTTAGTGGTGGCGTTGGTGGTGGCGCTGGTGCTGGCACGCTATGCGCGCGATACACGCTTTCATGCCGATACGTTGCTGGGCATTATGTCGCATGGCGCTTTGGCGCTGGGCGTGCTGCTGGTTGCCATCAGCCACAGCATTCGCGTGGATATGAATGCTTATTTGTTCGGCGATATTTTAGCGATTGATTGGGCCGATGTGGCGGTGCTCGCTGCACTCACCACCGGCATTTTGGCGCTGCTGGTTTGGCGTTGGCGCGCGCTGCTGATGGTGGCGATTGACCCTGCCATTGCCGCGGTGGAAGGGGTGCATGTGGCACGCACGCATTTGCTGCTAACGCTGATGCTGGCCACGGTGATTGCGGTTTCGATTAAACTGACTGGCGTGTTGTTGATGACGGCGCTGCTGGTGATGCCTGCCGCCGCGGCGCGTTATCTGTCGCGCACGCCGTTGCAAATGGCGGTCCGTGCTGGGTTGCTTGCTATGGTGAGCGTGAGCGTGGGCCTGTTCGCCTCGCTGAAAATTGATGCACCAAGCGGGCCGACGATGGTGGTGGTGGCAGCCCTATTATTTGTTGGCTGTTCGCTGGTGACGCGGAAATAATCTTAAATTGTCATCCCTGCGTAAGCAGGGATCTACTTAAAGGAGATTCCCGCTTTCGCGGGAATGACAAAAATGGTTTAAATAGTTTACGCTGATTTTTTTAAACTCGCCCGTAGGCGGCCAAAACCTGCATCTAGATCGGCGATGAGATCTTTCGGTGCTTCCAAACCAATGTTCAGACGCAGGAAGGTAGAGCCTTTTTCCCACTTCGTCGCCGTGCGTGATTTAGCCGGTTGGTAAGCGATGATGAGCGATTCAAACCCACCCCAGCTGAAACCCATGCCAAAGTGTTTTAAACCATCAAGCATGCGGCCCAGCGCCGTTTCATCGACCTGGCCAATTTCAATGGCGAACAGGCCACAGCTACCGGTCATGTCGCGCTTCCAGATGGCGTGTCCCGGATCGGTTGGTAATGCGGGGAACAGCACGCGCTTCACTTCCGGCACGGTTTGCAGCCACTGGGCCACTTCCAGCGCGTGGGCTTCGTGCTGCTTCAAACGCACGGCAATAGTGCGTAGTCCACGAAGCGCGAGGTAGGCGTTGTCGCCGCTTGGAATGGCGCCGATGTTGCGATGGGCGCGGTTGAGCTGCGCAAAATGTTTGGCCTTACACAGCATCACACCCATCACCAAATCAGAATGTCCGCCAATATATTTGGTGGCCGAATGAATGGAAATATCGACACCCAGATCGAACGGCTTTTGCAGCAGCGGTGTGGCCCATGTGTTATCCGCCAGCACTAATGCATCACCCGCATGCGCCGCTTTTGCGATGGCAGGAATATCTTGCATTTCAAACGTGAGTGACCCGGGGCTTTCGCAATAAATGACTTTCGTGTTCGGCTTCATGAGCGCGGCAATGCCAGCGCCGATGGTGGGGTCATAAAACTGTACATCGACCCCCATGCGCACCAGTTCGTGGTCCACAAAGTGCCGTGCCGAGCTGTAGAGCGAATCAGGAATGAGCGCATGATCGCCTGAGTTTAAAAATGCCAGCAGCGCCGTGGTGATGGCGGCAAGGCCCGACGAGGTTACCAGTGCATGGTCGGCACCTTCCAGCGCCACCAGTGCTTCCTCAAGCCCATCGATGGTGGGTGAACCATAACGGCCATAACCGCGATGTTTTTGCGTGTTGCCGTTTTCATAATCTTTGAACGAGGCATAATCATTGAAGATCACCGTGCTGGTGCGGTGCACGGGCGGGTTCACCGATCCGCAATCGCGTTTTGGGTCGCGGCCCAAATACACCAGCTGGGTATCGAGTTCGGTATTTGAAAGATCGTGATCGTGGCTCATGAGATGCTCCTAAAATTCGCGCCAGCTGAGGCCAGCAATGATGTGAGTGACTTTATTACCTGTGCCGAATGGCAGCAGGCACGAACGGTATTTAACTACTTTATTTCCGGCATTAATGAACTGCCCCATATCAACCAATGGAACGGGGTTGGCAAGAACTTCACTTGCTTTGCGAACCACCGCGGCCCCCTGAAAATGTTTTTGGGCAGGGTTAAAAACTTTACCCGACATATCTTGCCCATAGACCTGACGAACCTTATCGCCCACGATATAGAAGTTGAGGCTGGGGGTTTTACCATCGGCAGCAGGCATGACCTTAAACAACACGCATTGCTGCCAGATATCTTCAATAGCCGAGCTGTTAAACTGCGCGAATTCAGGCATGGCCGCCTCTTTGCGGGCATTATTCCAGTAAGCGGTCAGCCGGTCGACCAGACGATGTTCGTTCATAATACATCTCTCTCGCCGCTTGCAACCAAAGCGCGAGTATGTTAAACCATTGGTTGTATGACCGCACTTCGTTTCACATCGGCGTTTGCCCACATGCTTTTCAGCCCAGTTCTGCTGTTGGTATATGCATTTCGCTCGGCAAAAGCAAACACGCTTGTGGCAAAAAACACCATTCAGCGCGATTTTCGTCATCAGCTGTGGGCATCGGGTCGTTATTGGCCACAAACGGGCGGCGGCGAATAGCTGGCATGAAGGCTGGATTTTTGTGTGGGGCTTGAGTAGAACGCTTCCTCACCTTTCATCTGAAGAAGCCGCATGACCACGAAACATTACCCCGAACTCGACGCCAACCCCAATTTCGCCGCACTGGAAGAAGAGGTGCTGGCCTTCTGGAAGGAAAACAAAACCTTCGAGCAATCGGTCGACCAACGCGCCCCTGCGCAGGCCGATGGCAGCAGCAACAGCTTTGTGTTTTATGATGGCCCGCCCTTTGCCAACGGGTTGCCGCATTATGGCCATTTGCTGACGGGTTATGTGAAAGACGCCATTGCGCGCTATCAAACCATGCGCGGAAGCCGTGTAGAACGCCGCTTCGGGTGGGATTGTCACGGCCTGCCCGCCGAAATGGGTGCCGAAAAAGAACTGAACATCACTGGCCGCGCCGCGATTATTGATTATGGCATCGACAAATTCAACGACTACTGCCGCAACAACGTCATGCGCTATGTGGCGGATTGGGAATATTACGTCACCCGCCAAGGCCGCTGGGTAGATTTCAAGAACGACTACAAAACCATGGATAAAAACTTCATGGAAAGCGTCATTTGGGCGTTTAGCGAGCTGCACAAAAAGGGCCTCGTCTATGAAGCCTTCCGCGTGATGCCCTATAGCTGGGCGGCCGAAACCCCACTGAGCAACTTTGAAACGCGGATGGATAACGCGACGCGGGAGCGGGAGGATAAAGCTGCCTATGTGAAGTTTAAGTTGAAGGAAATTCCCAGCGGTATGCGCCATGATTTTCCCGACGTAACCGATTGTTACATTGTGGCCTGGACGACTACGCCGTGGACATTGCCGAGTAATTTGGCTTTGGCGGTGAGTACTGGGTTAAGTTATGCTTATCTCGCCAAAGGAACAGAAGGGCTGATAGTTTCAGATGCCTTGTGTAACAAGGCGCCTACTTGGCTAGAGGGTTATGGTCGAATGACCCATCCAGGTGGCTATCCTGTGGGATATAGTGGTTCAGAGCTCCTCGGTCTCACTTACGAACCGCTTTTTCCTTATTTCGACAATGCTGAAAACGCCTTCAAAGTGATTGATGGCGGCGAGGCTGTCACCGAAGGCGAAGGCACAGGCGTGATCCACATGGCTCCGGGCTTCGGTGAGGTCGATTACAATATCTGTAAAGAAAATGAGATTGGTTTTTATCCGTTCGATTTATTTAAATCGGAGGATATTTTCGCTGAACCCGACCTCATGCGGAAATTTGTGGTTCCAGTCGATGGTCAGGGTAAGTTCACTAATGAGATTCTTGATATTAACTCAGAATACCATCCTGAATTGCCGCCGCTCTCGCTCAAAGGCCTCATCGTGGTGCCGGATACGCGCATTCCGCTGGCCGATATTTTTGTGAGCGACGAAGACAAGGCGCAGCATATCGATGCGAAAGATATTTTGAAATATGGCCTCGCCAATATGCGCATTTTACGTTGGCTAAAAGATCCAAAACGCAACATGCTGGTAAAAGTTGAAGACTATAAACACAACTACCCGCATTGCTGGCGCACCGATACGCCCATCATCTACCGCGCCATGAGCAGCTGGTATGTAGCCGTGACAAAATTCCGTGACCGCGCCGTTGAAATCAACCAGCAGATCAACTGGATTCCCGAGCATGTGAAAAACGGCCAGATGGGCCATATGCTGGCCACTGCGCCGGATTGGAGCATCTCGCGCAACCGCTTCTGGGGTACGCCCATTCCCATCTGGCGCGCACCAAGTGGCAAAGTAATGGTGCCCGGCAGCATCGCCGAAATTGAACAATGGAGCGGCAAAAAAGTCGAAGACCTTCATCGCCCATTCATCGACGACGTGACGTTTGAAAAAGACGGTGAAGTGTATACGCGCGTGGAAGATGTGTTCGATTGCTGGTTTGAAAGCGGCAGCATGCCGTATGCGCAACTGCATTACCCGTTCGAGAACAA
>CANEUT010000093.1 GCA_947441895.1 Rickettsiales bacterium
ATGCATAAATAGCGGGGGCAATATCAATATCAATACCGAATTTATTTTCTTTTTTACCGGTAGATATTTTAGCGTGGGTTTCTGCATCCACATCGGGGTTGACGCGTAGCGCAATGGGAGCGCGCATGTTCAGCGCGCGGGCCACTTCGTTCAACTGGATCAATTCGCGGTCCGATTCCACATTGAACTGGTGAATGCCAACCTCCAGCGCGAAGCGCATTTCATCCGCTGTTTTGCCAACGCCCGAGAACACAATCTTTTCGGGTGCAATGCCCGCTGCCAGCGCGCGCCGCAGCTCGCCGCCAGAAACCACATCGGCACCAAGCCCGCACTGGCCCAGTAATTTAAGCACGGCAATATTGCTGCAGGCTTTTACCGCAAAACAAATGAGTGGTTTCAGCTTGCCGAAGGCTTGCGTGAACACTTGCGCATGACGCGCCAGTGTGGCGCTGGAATAGCAGTAAAAGGGCGTGCCGACCTGCGCTGCAATATCGGCAATGGCCACGTTTTCCGCATGCAGTTGACCATGCTTATATGCGAAGTGATCCATCTACTGAGCGCTTTCCGTTTTGGCTTTGACGGCTTTTTCCGCGTCGATATCTTCTTGGGTTTGAATTTCGAGCTGCTTACGTTTCTTGCGCTGTTTTTCCTCGTAGGCGGGAATATCTTTCGGTGCAATGAGCTTGCGCTTGACCCCGCAGCCAGCCAGCAGCGAAAGTGCAGTAATCGTCAGAATCAGTCGTGTCACGCCCATGATGTTTTCGCTTCTTCCAAGGCTTCGCGCACGCGCACAAACGCCGTGCCGCCAAGGCTGGTGCGGCGCGCTACGCAGGCGTCAATGGCGATGGCTGCAAAAATATCCTGCGTGATTTTTGCGTGAATATTTTGCATTTCCGCGAGCGATAAATCTTCCAGCCCGCATTGTTTTTCTTCTGCCAGTTTTACCAGCTTACCGGTGAGGTGGTGGGCATCACGAAACGCCACGCCCGCATGCTGCACCAGCCAATCGGCAAGGTCGGTGGCGTTCAGGTAGCCTTTGCTGCAGGCGCGCAGCATCGCTTCTTTTTGCGCGCGCATATCGGCAATCATGCCGGCCATGGCTTTCAGGCACAGCAGCGTTTCATCGGCCGCGAAGAAGAAGGGGCGCTTATCTTCCTGCATGTCTTTATTATAGGCCAGCGGCAGCGCTTTCAGCGTGGTCGCGAGGGTGACGAAACTGCCAAGAATGCCGCCGGTTTTGCCGCGCACCAGCTCGGCCGCATCGGGGTTGCGTTTTTGCGGCATGATGGATGACCCGCTAGTGAACGCTTCGCTGAGTTTGACGAAGCCAATCAGCGGTGATGTCCAGAACACCAGCTCTTCCGCCAGACGTGAAAGATGAGTGGCGATGATGGTGAAAGCGGCCAGCAGTTCCAACACATAATCACGCGCCGAGACGGCATCCAGCGAGTTGCGCATGGGGTTGGCAAAGCCAAGCTCGCGGGCGGTGATATTGCGGTCGATTGCATAAGTGGTGCCCGCCAGTGCGGCAGCGCCGAGTGGTGATTCATTGAGGCGTTTTGCGGCATCTGCCAAGCGGCCACGATCCCGCGCAAACATTTCACCATAGGCCAGCAGGTGATGCGCAAAGCTGATGGGTTGTGCGGGCTGCAAATGGGTGAGGCCGGGCATGATCGTGTCAATATTCTGCTCGGCCTGAACAAGCAGCGCCGCTTGCAATTGCTGCAAGGCGGCGTCGACATGTTGCACCATGTCGCGGGCATAGAGCCGCAGGTCGGTGGCCACCTGATCATTGCGTGAACGGGCGGTGTGCAGCTTGCCGGCCGCATCGCCAATAATTTCTTTCAGGCGTGATTCCACATTCATGTGGATGTCTTCCAGCGCGACGGAGAACTGCAATGCGCCCGATTCAATTTCCGCTTTCACCTGCGCCAGGCCGCGTTGAATATCGGCGCTTTCCGCTGCCGTAATAATCATCGCCGCTTCCAGCATTTTGCAGTGGGCGATAGAGCCCATAATATCATGCGCATAGAGCCGCTGATCGACCTCGATCGACGGGTTAATGGCGGCGAACGCATCGGCCGGGCCCATGCTGTAGTGCCCACCCCACATGGTATTACTGGAAGTTTTTTTGCTCATGATCGTCATTCCACTTAAGAATTTTACATGGCTGCAAACGGTTATTTTCTGCGCTTCCGCTGCGCATGTACTCAAATGTACACTTGCGCTGCGGTTCTTGAAAACCACCATTTTCGCGGATGTAAAATTCTTAATTAGAACGACTATCGAAAACGTATAAAGGATTATGTGGCAGGTGCAAGTGGCTCATCCGCCTGCGCGGGAATGACGCCTAAGCTAGCCTAAAGCCGGGCAGCACGTAAGTGGGGCTCACACCGGCGATGCGGCACACTTCGCGGGCATCGGCCTCGCTGATGGAACTGCCATAACGGGCGCTGAGCACGCCGCCGGTAATGAGCAGTGAATCAAGCCCGGCATCATTGGCGCCTTTAATGTCAGTCGCGGGGTTGTCGCCCACGGCCAAAAAGCGCCCACTTCCCAGCAGCGATGTTGCCACGCGGTACACGTCGGGGAAGGGTTTGCCGATATAAGCAACTTTGCCACCCAGGCGCGTATATTCAGCCGCCACTGCACCGGCACACATGAACTGCGAGCCATCCTGCTTCACCACTTCCATATCAGGGTTGGCGCAGAGCAACGGAAGGGGCAGCAGTTGCAGCAGCAGCGGGATAATTTCTTCGTGCGGCTGGCCGTCGAATTCATAGCCTGTGTTCAAAATAAAATCGGCCATTTGCGGCTCGCTGATGCGGGTATAGTTCAGCAAATCATCCAGCACGTCTTCGTCTTTACTTGGGCCCAGATAATAGTATTTTTTCTGCGTGGGGGTAGCGGCCAGCAGGTCATGCGCCACTTGGCCGGAGGTGACAATATCGAGGTAATGATTGTCAGGAATGTTCAGCGCCACCAGATTTTTACGCGCTTTGGCCGAAACGCGCGGCGCGTTAGAGAGGAAAACCACTGGTTTATTCAATTCATGCAGCACACGCAGCGTTTCTGCTACGCCCGGGTAAAGGCTGGAACCATCATGAATGACACCCCACAGGTCAACAATGAGCGCATCGTAGTTGCTGATGATTTCTTCCAGTGGCTGCGTCATGGTTAAGCGGCAGCTTGTTGGTTGAGGGCGGTGTCGATCAACGCGATGGTTTCAGCAGCGCCGAAAAGGAATATGAAGCTGCCCATGCGTGGCCCTTGTTGCGATCCAAGCAAGGTTTCATACATGGCTTTGAACCATTCACGCATAGTTTCTTTGCTGTAATATTTCATGCCCAGATCATAGATTCTGGTCATGATATCATCGGCCGGTGTGCCGCTGGCCAGTGTGCTGAGATAGTCGCGCAGCTCGCCCAAGGCGGTACGTTCCAGCTCATTCGGCGCACGGAACTTTTTGGTGGGCTTCACAAAGTCATAATAGTAGCGCACCGCGTAGCCGCACAATTTATCGAGCATGGGTGAGTTTTCGGGCGTGGCATTTGGCAGTTCACGCTTCAGGAAGCCCCACAGCACGGAAGCATTTTCCGGGTTACAGGCCGAAGCGAGGTTGAGCAGCATGCTGAATTTGATGTTGCTTTCCGGCGCGGGTGGTTTGCCGCTGTGAATGTGCCAGACGGGGTTTTCCAGCTTCGCCGCATCATCGGCCGTGTGGAATTTTTCCAGATGCGTCAGGTAGTCATCGACCTGCTGGGGAATCACATCGAAATAGAGCTTCTTCGCTTTGCGCGGGGACGTGAACATGTAAAGCGCCAATGATTCTTCCGGCGCATATTTCAGCCATTCGTCGATGGTGATGCCGTTGCCTTTTGATTTCGAAATTTTCTGGCCTTTTTCGTCGAGGAACAATTCGAACATCATTTGGCTTGGTGGTGTGCCGCCAGCAATTTTGCAAATCGCATCATAAAGCGGGGCGCTGGCAAGGTGGTCTTTGCCGTACATTTCGTAATCCACTTTCAGCGCCGCCCAGCGCATGCCCATATCGGGCTTCCACTGCAATTTGCAGCGGCCACCAGTGACGGGGGTTTCCATTTCGCTGCCATCTTCCTCAAGGTAGGTGATGGTGCCCTTCGCCACGTCGGTTTTCACCACTTTGGCCAGTAGCACTTTGCCCGAGATAGGCGAGATGGGCAGGAACGGCGAATAGGTCTCGGCGCGTTCTTCGCCCAGGGTGGGGATCATCACTTTCATCACCTTGTCATAGCTGGCGAGGATGGAAAGCAGCGCCGCGTCAAACTCGCCCGATTGATAGGTTTCGGTGGAGGATTTGAATTCGTAATCAAACCCAAACGTGTCCAGAAATGCACGCAGGCGGGCGTTCATGTGGTGGCCGAAGCTTTCATGGGTGCCGAAGGGGTCGGGCACGCTGGTGAGGGGTTTGCCAAGGTTCGCCGCGATCATCTCGGCGTTGGGCAAATTATCCGGCACTTTGCGCAACCCATCCATATCATCGGAAAAACAGATCAGTTTGGTGGGCAAATCAGAAATTTGGCTGAAGGCATGGCGTACCATGCTGGTGCGAGCCACCTCGCCAAACGTGCCAATATGCGGCAGGCCCGATGGGCCATAGCCGGTTTCAAAGAGCACGGTGCCACTGTGGTCTTTCATGGCCTGAATACGGCTTAAAAGCGCATGGGCTTGTTCGAATGGCCAGGCTTTGGCGGTCAGTGCAAGCGGGTTCATTATTTTTCCTCATGAATTGTCAGGTCATTACTTAGCGAACTAGCCGCACGATGCAAAGGAAATTAGGGGTTTTTCATTGATAAAACACGGTATCCACAGGCCATTTGCCCTATGGCTTTGAGCCAAAAACCTCTTGCGCAGGGGGGGCGATAGCCCTACACAAACGGTAAGAAATGAATACTCGGCACGTGAAGCCGTGATGATATTGAAGGATGCTTGTGAGATACTGCCATCTAGCCCTTACCCGGTTTACGGTTGTTGCCTTGTCTGGCTTTGTGCTGGCAGCAACAGCTGTGGCAGCGCCAGTCACTATGCTGCAGTTTGGCTCGTTTGAAACGCGTGACGAGGCACAGGCTCGCCTCGATGTGATGAAGAAAAAACATGCCGGTGTTTTGGGCCAGTTACCATCGTCCATTCGTGAAATTAAGCTGGGTGCCGATGATTTGACGGTTTATCGCACGCAGGCTGGCCCACTGGCAAACAGGGCTGCGGCGCAGTCGGTGTGTGCCCAACTCGCCAGCAATGGTGATGAATGTTATGTGGTGGAAACCAGCATGATCGCCGGTAGCCCCGCAGCACCCGTGGTTCCCGCACCAACACCAACGCCTGCGGCACAAGCTGCGACCACGCCTGAGCCACCCGTGAAGCTTCAGCCCATCCCTCAGCGTGACCCACGCAATGTGGCGGCTTTGGCGCAGGTAAAATCGGCGCTGGACGAGAAATCCACGGCGAGCTCCCCTTCACTGACGGCGGATGCCACACTTGCAACGGCTTCTCCGGTTGCATCGACAGTGATGGATGCAACGCCCACCAAGCTATCACCGCAATTGCAATCGGCGCTTGATAAAGCGGTGGCCGAACAAGTTGCCGCTGATAAAGAACCGAAGAAAGAAAGTGTCGCGCCTAAGCCTGTTGCCGATACACGTTCGTTCTGGTCGCGGGCAAACCCATTTAGCGATGATGCGCCAGAGGAAGAAGTGAATCCAGCGGCCAGCAAGGCCGTTGCGGCAGCGGCAGTCGCGGCGACGGTATCCTCAGCATCCGTATCGAATGCTGAACCAGAATTCCCACCACCACCGGTGGTGACATCGCAGCAATTAAAAGCTGCTGCTGCCGCGGAGTCGGCATCACCCACCGTTATTCCTGCATCGCACGATGTAAACGTGGCTGTCGCCCAACCAGCATTCTCGGCCCCGGCGCCGGTGAAATTGGCAACCTCCACGGCACCATCAGCATCGGCTGTTGCTTTAGCGCCGCCTGTGGTAACAACTCAGGCGCCGTCGATGGATTTGCCACCACCACCTGCACCGCTGATTCCCAACGGCGCGCGTCCACTCGCTTCAGTGCAACCATCGGCCCCTATCAGCACTGGCACTATGCCATTTGTGGCGCCTTTGCCGGTGCAAAAATCCACCACCACACCGCAGGTAAATGTTGAGGAAGCCAAGCGCGTTCCCTTGACCGAATCGACATTGGTGTCGCCCCCGCCAGAGGTTGCCAGTGTGCCCGGACCCGATGCACCACCATCCACATCTCTCAATCTATTACCTTCGGCAAGCTTGGGTAAAAAAACCGTGTGGGCGCAAATGGGGAAGTTTGTGGATACACAAGCCGCACTTGCCTTCTGGGACCAATACCGCAAGGAGCACCCTGATTTTCCAGCGGTGAGGGTGAGGGTTGTCTCGTCG
>CANEUT010000094.1 GCA_947441895.1 Rickettsiales bacterium
CTCCCCTTTCGGATTAAGAAAAAAAGACTATATTGCGTACCTAATCTATTTTTGTCATTCCCGCGAAAGCGGGAATCTTAGGCGACAAAGCACTAAGTCTAAGATCCCCGCCTACGCGGGGATGACGTGATGTGTTAATGTTTTTTTCTAGGAGCTCACCATGCCCACCACCGCAAAAAAAACTGCTGCCACCACCGCCACAAACCCAACCGTGGGCGATGCTGCACCCGCCTGCAAACTGCCCGCAACCGATGGCGGTGAAGTATCGCTCGCCAGCTTCAAGGGCAAAAAAAATGTGGTGCTTTATTTTTACCCCAAGGACGACACGCCCGGCTGCACCGTTGAGGCCAAAGACTTCCGCGATTTGAAAAAGCAGTTCGATAAGGTCGACACCGTAGTGATTGGGCTTTCAAAATGCGATATGAAAAGTCATGAAAAATTCGCCAAGAAATTTGATCTGAATTTTCCATTAGCGTCCGACGCCGAAGGCGATGTGTGCGAAAGCTATGGCGTATGGGTGGAAAAAAGCATGTATGGCAAAACATATATGGGCATTCAGCGCGCCACCTTCCTTATTAACAAAAAGGGCGTCATTGCTCATGCGTGGCCCAAGGTCAGCGTGCCCGAACATGCGGCCGAGGTGCTTAAAACCGCAAAAACACTGTAGTTGTTAACATTGCCGACAACGGCTTGACTCACATCACGACGATTCTATGGTGGGCGCTTAGTTTTCACCCATTCATCACCAAAATTTGAGCGAGACCATGAAAATTTGTATTTTAGGCTCCGGCGTCACCGGCGTAACAAGCGCATATGAACTGGCGAAATTGGGCCATGAGGTAACGGTGATCGACCGCCAGCCCGAGGCAGCACGCGAATGTTCGTTCGCTAATGGCGGCCAGCTTTCTTATGCCCATGCCGAACCGTGGGCCAATCCGCATGTGTTTCCAAAACTGTTCAAGTGGATGTGGCAAGATGACGCGCCGCTGGTGCTGCGTTTTTCCAGCGACCCGCACATGATTCGCTGGGGCTTGCTGTTCTTGCTGAACTGCCTGCCATCACGCGCGCGGGCCAATGCCGAAACCATGCTGCGCCTGGGCCTTTACAGCAAACAAAAAATGGCCGAACTGATGGCCGCCACCAAGGTTGATTTTCACCATTTGGGTAAAGGCATTTTGCACGTTTACACCGAGCAAGCATCGTTCGATCACGCCCGCAAGCAGGCTGAATTTCAGCACACGCTGGGCTGCGAAGAAACGGTGATGACGTTTGAGGAAAGCGTGAAGTTGGAACCCGCCCTTGCCAATCCGTCGGTTAAAATCGTTGGCGGCATTCATGCACCGATTGATGAATCGGGTGATATTCACCTGTTCAGTAAAAACCTCGCGGCTTATTGCGCAAAGGAATATAAAGTAAACTTCTTGTACGACCGCGCCATTCGTCGCATTCATAAAAACGGCAATGCCATTTCGCATATCGAGCTGGAGGGCGAAAACACCGAATATCTCTCCGGCTTCGATGCCTATGTCATGGCCATGGGTTCGCACAGCCCAATCTACCTGCGCCAGCTGGGGCTCTATGTGCCCATCTACCCCATGAAGGGTTACAGCATCAGCTTTGATTCCAACGAATATTGCCCAAGCGTCAGCATCACCGATGATGCGGCGAAGCAGGTTTATTCGCTGCTGGGAAATCGCATGCGCGTGGCGGGCACGGCCGAATTCGCCCGCTATGACGATAAGGTGCGCAAGGTGCGGATTGATCCGCTGATTGCAGGCATGAAAAAACTCTTTCCCAAAGCCCCGCAAGCCAATCTCACCGAATGGGCTTGCTTGCGCCCTTCCACGCCCGATGGTCCGCCCATTGTTGGCAAAACACCGTTTAGCAACCTCTACATGAACACTGGGCATGGCACGCTGGGGTGGACACAAGCGGCCGGTTCCGCGCGGTTGCTTGCCGATGTGATGTCGAACAAGCCCACGGAAATTCCATTGAGTGGACTGAACATTGAACGTTGTTTGATTCGTATATAAATAAACCGTCATCCCCGCGTAGGCGGGGATCTCAGGCCACGTGCCGTATCGCCTTAGATTCCCGCTTTCGCGGGAATGACAAAATGATTGAGATTGTCTATGTCTTTGGAGCCGCGCCGTCACACCCTTCCCATCAAAAACAGCTGGGCGAAAGCTGGCGAACACAGCCTCATTTTCTATGATTGGGGCGATGTTGATTCAACCACCACCACCATTTGCGTGCATGGGCTCACCCGCAATGCGCACGATTTTGATGTCATTGCCCCACGGCTTGCAGCCACGGGGCGCCGCGTGTTCACCATCAACATGGCGGGTCGCGGCGAAAGCAGCTGGCTGGCCGACCCCATGGGCTATAACTACGGCAGCTATGCGGCCGATTGCCTTGCCATCATGGATAATTTTCATTTGCGCAAAGTGGAATGGCTGGGCACTTCCATGGGCGGTGTCATTGGCATGACCATTGCCGCCCACCACCCTGACCGCATTAAAAAACTTATTTTGAATGATATTGGAAGCCAACTTTCCGCCGCCGCACTGAAACGCATTTATGACTATGTGCAAACCATGCCCAGCCATTTTGAAACGCGCGCCGATGCCGATGCCTATTTGGGCCTCGCTTTCAAGCCCTTTGGCATTACCGACCCCGCCCAGTGGCAAAAATTTGTCGATGGTTCACTCATCCCTAATGATAACGGCACTTTCCGCTATGCCTGCGACCCCGCCATTGCCGAGCCGCTGCGTTTTGCCACTCAGAATTTTACCGAAATTAATGACGTGAACCTTACCGCCTTGTGGGAAATGGTTTCGGCCCCCACCCTCATTTTACATGGCGCTGAATCGGACGTGCTGAGCGCCGACACGGTGGCCCTTATGCGCAAAACCAATGGACGGACTGAAAGCCGCACCATTGAAGGCGTGGGCCATGCCCCCGCGCTGATGGATGACGCCCAAATTAATCTTGTTATTAACTGGCTTAATACCGATACCAGCACGCTACTAGCATCCGCCTTCTAGATATGCTATAACTGCTCCATGGCAAATGACATCATTCCCTCTGGCAATAGTTCGTTTGAGCGTGCAGCAGCCCGTGTGCAAGCTGCCCGCAAGTCTGAAAAACCCATGGCGAAAGCCGAGGTGGTCACTGGCCGCATTCGCGCCCGCCTTAATTTTATCCCCGATGAAGACACGCTGCATGACCTGGTTGACCAAGCACTCTCGGCCATTTCGCGGGGCGTACGCTGGGCACGGGGATCGATCCTTAACATTATTGTGTAATTCGTCATTGCGAGGAGCGCAGCGACGTGGCAATCCAGTTTTTGTCATCCTGAACGCAGTGAAGGATCTGGATTCTTCGTTTCACTCAGAATGACAGAAGATTAGCCGCAGAGCAGACGCTCGCAATGACGGGAGTAATAAATGCTTAAAGAACTCAATTGGCAAGACGCGTTAAACCTCGACGGCTTACTCACCGATGAGGAACGCATGGTGCAGCAAACTGCCCAGAAATTCGCGCGCAATCGCCTGCTTCCCGGCATTATTGAAGCCAACCGCCACGAAAAATTCGACCGCGAAATTATGCGCGACATGGGCGCCGAAGGACTGCTTGGCTCCACCATTATTGGCTATGGCTGTGCGGGCGTTAGCCACGTGGCTTATGGGCTGGTGGCGCGCGAGGTGGAATGGGTCGATTCCGGCTATCGCTCGGCGCTTTCGGTGCAATCATCGCTGGTCATGCACCCCATTTATACTTTCGCCAGCGAGGCGATGAAAGAGAAATACCTGCCCAAACTCGCCACCGGCGAACTGGTGGGCTGCTTTGGCCTCACCGAGCCTGACCACGGGTCTGACCCCGCCGGCATGAAAACCCGCGCCGTGAAGGTAGATGGCGGCTATAAAATCAGCGGCAGTAAAACATGGATCACCAACTCACCCATCGCCGATGTGTTTATCATTTGGGCGAAACTGGATGACGAAATTCGCGGCTTTATTGTAGAACGCGGCGACAAAGGAAACCTCACCACGCCAAAAATCGAAGGAAAAATGAGCCTTCGCGCCTCCATCACCGGCATGATTATGCTGGATGATGTGTTTGTGCCCGAAGAGCGACTGCTGAATGTGAAGGGACTCAAAGGACCATTCAGCTGCCTCAACAAAGCGCGCTTTGGCATTGCCTGGGGCACATTGGGTGCGGCGCAAGCCTGCATGGAAATTGCGCGTGATTATACGCTGAATCGTTTGCAGTTTGGAAAACCACTGGCAGCAAACCAATTGATTCAGAAAAAGCTGGCCGACATGCTGACGGAAATCAATCTTGGCCTACATGCCGCCCATCGCGTGGGGCGCCTGCTTGATAGCGATGAATATGCACCCGAAATGATCTCACTCGTCAAACGCAACAGCTGCGGTAAATCGCTCGACATTGCCCGTGTGGCGCGTGACATGCTGGGTGGCAACGGCATTGCCGATGAATATCACGTTATTCGCCATGTGATGAACCTTGAAGCCGTGAACACCTATGAAGGCACGCATGATATTCACGCGCTCATTCTGGGCCGCGCCATTACTGGCCTTCAGGCATTTTCGTGACATAAAAAAGGTGCCCCACCATGAACCGGGGCACCCTCCTTACGGATCAGTCTTACTTGGTAGTTTCGCTGGTGCTTTCCACCGTTTTGCCGTTCACCACTTTTTTGTGGGTGACAGTTTGGTCACCATTTTTCGTGCTTTCTTTGCTATCAGTGGTTTTAGTGCTGGTTTTATTCATCAGCCCCTTAGGATCGCGCGATTCTTCGGTTTTCACAGTCTGATCCACGGTGCCGTTCGATTTCACATCCACCGTTGATTTGCTTTCAGTGGCGTTGGTGGTGCCATTGGCATTGGTGTTCTGCGATTTATTTTCTTCTTTGTAGTTACCTTTTGAATCACGCTCGATGGTTGTTTTCGACTCGGCCGATTCGGTTGCCGCAAATGCCGGCGCGCTAAGGGCAACGGTGGCCACAAGTGCAATCATTGAAATGGTTTTCATAAAATAACTTTCTTTAAAATGGTGGGTTTAAAACACTATGCGACGATTCGAATCTGCCGCACTGCTATCCAAGTGCCAGCCATCAGCAAAAGGGGCGATGCGAAACATAGCCCGATGTATAAGGAACCCGTAAAGGCGGGCGTCTTGCGCATCGTCATCGGTTGCGTTAGTGCTGATGCATCAAAAAATGGATGCGCTATGGATGCTGACCTTCTTGCCTTTGCCCACACGCTTGCCGATGCCGCCGGTGATGTGATTCGCCCCTATTTCGAAAGCGAACTGACGGTCGAAGATAAGGCCGACAAAACCCCCGTCACCAAAGCTGACCGCGAGGCCGAAGCCGCCATGCGTACGTTAATTGATCGGCATTACCCCACCCACGAAATTTTCGGTGAGGAATTTGGCATTACCCTAGCCGTTGGAAATGAAGCGAGCCGGGCGAGCGAGCCTGCGCGAGGCCAGAAGGCCGAGCCAGCCATGAACCGCGATAAAGAAGCGAGCCGGGAGCAAAAGAACTACACCTGGGTGCTCGACCCCATCGACGGCACGCGCGCTTTCATCGCCGGTCGCAAAGAATGGGGCACGCTCATCGCCCTGTGCGAGGATGGGGTGCCGGTGCTGGGCATGCTGAACCAACCAGCCACGGGCGAACGTTGGTGGGGCGTGGTGGGTGAACCAACCATTTACAAAGGTAACAGCGTGCGCACCCGCGCCTGCGCTTCGCTTGCCGAGGTGGAATTTTCCACCACCTCCGTGAATTATTTTACACCCGAACAAGCCAGCCGCGTGGTGAAACTGGCGCAAAGCTGCAAAACAACCGTGCGCGATGGCGATTGCTATGCCTATGGCTTGCTTGCCCGTGGCGTGCGCGATGTGGTGATTGATGCCGGACTGAAACCCTATGACATTCTGGCGCTGGTGCCCATCATCAATGGTGCCAACGGCAAAATCACCGCGTGGGATGGCAAACCCATCACCCTCACCCATTTTTCTACCGCTTTGGCGGTGGGTGACATTTCGTTGCATGAAGAAGTAAAAAAAATCCTATTCTAACTCGAGGCCTGCAGCTTTTTGCTGCTCTATGCGCGCGGTGAATTGTTTTACAATTTCATCGGCCTGAAATGTTTTGTCATACGACTTAATGCACGTCACCAGAGCTTCGCGTGCTTGTGGGGCATTTTCTTTATGGTCACTTTTTTCACCCAGCGTGTCTTCATATAAACGCGCGACCGCATTCAAAATATGCATATTCCTTGCCTCTTCGAGCGGCGTATCGCGCCACGGATGATCTTTTGGAAGCATGGCATTGAATTGGCTTTTACGTTCATCCC
>CANEUT010000095.1 GCA_947441895.1 Rickettsiales bacterium
GGTGAGGGGCACCACCAGGAACCAGTAATGCATAAGAAGGGGGCGTTCCGCCGCCCTTTGCACCTTCGGTGCTGACCCCCTCGCTACGCGGCTCGCGCGAAGCGCTACGCACCGCATTCACACGGCCTAAAATTTCGCTCACATCCGCCTGCAGCCAGCTGACATCGGGCAAACCTAAATTTTGAATGCCGGCCAACGCCAATTGAATTTTAAGGTTCTCATAGGAATGTTTGCCGTGACGCGCCGGGTCAACATAGCGATGGCTGGTGAAGCGGCTGACATTACTGATGCTCGGCCATGGTCGCGCCAGTAGCCATTGATAGGAAGTGCTACGGGTGGATGTTTGTAAATCATACAACCATTCCCACGGCTTGCTACGCAGCATGGTTTTTAATTTTTTTCGTGCACCGAATTGAAAGAATTTTGGTTTGGCGTCGACCCACACTTCGTTGAAGTAAGGGCTTTGCGAAAGCAGCCCAGCGTAAGGCTTGGTGGTGAGACACACAATATGTGCGTGTGGGTGCTTGGCGCGAATGGCGGCGAAGCCTGCGGTTGCAATCACAATATCACCCAGCGCACCATGCTTGATGACGAGGATGGAAGTGGAGGTCATGCCGCGGTCGATTCGTCTTTTTTAGCGTCAGCGGCGGCCTTTTTTTGGGCTTTCTTTATTTCTTTGGGGCTTTTTTCTGCCAAATTATTCTCGGCGGCTTGCTGCTGCATTTCTTCAAGCAGTTCGCGGTAAACCGCCACTGTTTTCTCTTTCATCAAATCACTGGAAAAGAAGCGGCGTACATGCTGTTTGGCATAGCTGGCCATGGCGTTCACGGTGCCTTCATCGCGGGCCAATGCAAAACGAATGGCTTCGCACATGGCTTCGGCGTCATCGACCGGTACCAAATAGCCGGTCTCATTCGGAATAATGGTTTCGCGCGCGCCACCATGATCGGTCGCAATCACCAGCTTACCCATGGCCTGCGCTTCAATAGCCACCCGCCCAAATGATTCAGGCTTGCTGGATGGCACCACCACCAAATGGCAAAGCATGTAAGCTTCCGTCATATAGCCGGTGTTGTTGGCAATGCGAACTTTGCCCTCAAGGCCGCTGGCGACGATTTGCTCTTCCAGCTCGACACGATAATCTTCGTGCCCATCATCATTACCGGCGATGATACAGAGAAAATGCTGGTCCTTCATTTTTGCCAGCGCGTCGATGAGCACGTGATGACCCTTAATGCGGCTGATGCGCCCGGGGCAAAAAATGATGGGCACAAATTCTTCGGGCAGGCGCCAGCTTTTGGTGAGGGCGGCCAAACGATCAGGAATCACTTTTAATTCATCGAAAGTTAGAAAATCAACGCCACGAGGAATAAGGCGAATTTTGCTTTCGTCAATTTTATATTCCGAAAGAATATGGTCTTTCACATATTGCGAAACAGCAATAACCCGAGCACTTTTAAGCATCACGCGGTTATAAAGTTTCTTTAATGGCTCGGTTCCATAAATGCCGTGGAAGGTTGTTACCAGCGGAATGCCGGCCCATTTGGTGGCAAAATAAGCGCTCCAGGCCGGAGCGCGGCTGCGTGCATGGACAATGTTCACGCCACGATCTTTAATCAGCTGATAGAGTTTCCACGCATTGCGATACATGATGATGGGATTTTTGCTGGCCACCCTCATGGTGATATGTTGGCCGCCCATATAATTAATGTGCGGAATCAGTGCGCCACCGCTTGAAACCACCAGCGGTGCCATGCCCGCTTGTTTAATGGCTTGGGTAATTTCAATCGTGCCACGTTCCACCCCGCCCGATTCAAGGCGAGGAAGAATTTGTAGTATCACTGGCTTGAGGGTCATGGAATAAGAGAAATAAAGATTCACGCGCATGGTGCAATCTTTAATTGTATTTTGTTCCCGATTGCGGGGATAACAAGGTCACAATTGTTTCTGAGGTTTCAAATATGACGATTTCATATCACACCACGGCACTTGGCCACCGTATTGCCTATCAGCATCAGCCGGGCAGTGCGCCGGGGGTGGTATTTTGCTGTGGATTTCGTTCCGACATGGAATCGACCAAGGCCACGGCGCTGGCCGAATGGTGTGCACAATATGGTGTTGCCTTCACCCGGTTTGATTATTTTGGCCACGGAAAATCCGATGGTGACTTTAAAGAATTTACCATTGGTGGCGCCATTGCCGATGCACTTGAGGTGCTCGATTTTATTGCAATGGGCGACCAGATTCTTGTCGGCTCCAGCATGGGCGGATGGATTGCGCTGCATGCCGCGCTGGAACGTAAGCATCAAGTGGTTGGCCTTGTTGGTGTTGCTGCCGCGCCTGATTTTACCGAAAAGCTGATGTTCCCGCGCATGATGCCTGAGCAACGTGCACAGCTTGAAGAAGAAGGGCTGATTTGGGCGCATAGCGATTATTTTAACAATGATTACCCCATCACCAGAAATTTTATCCACGAGGCGCGCAACCATTTGCTGATGGATGATGGGATTGTGCTGGAAAAGCCGGTGCATCTCATTCATGGTCAGCAGGACGCCGATGTGCCGTGGGAAACATCGCTGCAATTAAGCGCGAAATTGATGAGTGATGAGGTGACGATCACCTTCATTAAAGATGGTGACCATCGCCTCAACCGCCCCAACGATTTGGCTTGGCTGATGGAAGCAGTTCACAAGATGAGGAACGTTATTTGACACTGCGCTGCAGCACAGATACATGAACTGCATCATTTTATCACGAGGGCACGCATGAAACCGACTGTAAAACCGAATAACCCATGTTTTTCATCGGGCCCATGCGCCAAGCGCCCCGGCTGGTCGCTCGATGCGCTGCAAGGTGCGGCACTTGGTCGCTCGCACCGTGCAAAAATCGGCAAAACCAAATTGGCGGAAGTGATTGACCGCAGCAAAGCGATTCTGGGCATTCCTGATGATTACAGACTGGGCATTGTTCCCGCATCGGATACCGGCGCCATTGAAATGGCCATGTGGAGCCTGCTTGGAGCCCGCGGTGCCGATATTTTGGTATGGGAAAGCTTTGGTAAAACATGGGCAATCGACGCAAAAAAACAACTGAAGCTAAAAGATTTGCGGGTCATAGAATCATCCTATGGCGAACTGCCAGATTTATCGAAAGTTGATTGGTCGCGCGATGTGGTGTTTACCTGGAACGGCACCACCAGTGGCGTGCGTGTGGCCGATGCCAGTTGGATTCCGGATAACCGCGAAGGCCTCGCCATTTGCGATGCCACCAGCGCCACTTTCGCCATGGATTTGGATTTTAAAAAGCTCGATGTGGTAACATGGAGCTGGCAAAAAGTGTTGGGTGGCGAAGCCGCCCACGGCATGATTGCCCTTAGCCCCCGCGCGGTAGATCGTCTGCAAACCTATACGCCCACATGGCCGCTGCCAAAAATTTTCCAAATGAGCAAAGACGGTAAACTCATCGACGGTATTTTTGTGGGTGAAACCATCAACACCCCATCCATGTTGGCGGTGGAAGATGCCATCGACGGCCTGAAATGGGCCGAAACCGTGGGCGGATTAAAAGGCCTCATTGCCCGGAGCGAAGGCAATTTGCGCGTGCTGAGTGAATGGGTGGCTAACACATCGTGGATTGGTTTCTTGTGTGCGGATGACGCCACGCGTTCGTGCACTTCCGTCACCTTCAAAATTAATGATAGCTGGTATCAGGGGCTGACGCCGGATGCGCAGGCCAAAGCGCTGAAAGATTTTACCGCACTGCTGGAAAAAGAAAACGTCGCCTATGATATTGGCGCCTACCGCGATGCGCCATCGGGCCTTCGCATTTGGGCCGGTGCCACGGTGGAAGAGGCTGACCTGCAAGCATTGCTGCCATGGCTTGATTGGGCGTGGAACGAAATTAAACAAACCACCGCACAAGCGGCGTAATCTTAGGAGTATTCAATGCCAAAAGTTCTCATTTCCGACAAGCTCAGCCCAGCTGCTGTTGAAATTTTTAAATCGCGCGGGGTCGAGGTTGATCAGAAAACTGGCCTCACCGAAGACCAGCTGCTTGAAATCATTGGTGAATATGATGGCCTTGCCATTCGCTCGGCCACAAAAGTAACAGCCACTGTTTTGGCTGCAGCTAAAAAACTAAAAGTGGTTGGTCGCGCTGGCATTGGGGTTGATAACGTGGATGTGAAAGCCGCCACCAGCCACGGTGTGGTGGTGATGAATACCCCATTCGGCAACTCGGTCACCACGGCCGAACATGCAATTTCACTCATGATGTCGCTGGCGCGCGATATTCCGGCGGCAAGCGCATCCACCCACGCCGGTAAGTGGGAAAAAAATAAATTCATGGGCGTGGAAATGGCGGGAAAAACCCTGGGCCTCATTGGCTGCGGCAACATTGGCAGCATTGTGGCTGATCGCGCGCAGGGTCTAAAAATGAAAGTGATTTCCTACGATCCGTTCCTTTCGGTCGAGCGCGCTGCCGCGATAAATGTAGAGAAAGTCGAGCTGGACGCATTGCTGGCACGTGCTGATTTTATTTCGCTGCATACGCCCATGACCGAATCGACCCGTCATCTGCTGGGTAAAGAAAATTTGGCGAAGTGCAAAAAAGGCGTGCGCATTGTTAACTGCGCCCGTGGCGGACTAATCGTAGAAGCGGATTTGAAAGCGGCGATTGAATCGGGCCACGTGGCTGGCGCTGCGCTGGATGTGTTCGAAGAAGAGCCAGCAAAAAGCAATCCGCTGTTCGGCATGGAGCAAATCATTGCCACCCCGCATTTGGGTGCCAGCACCAATGAAGCACAAGAGAACGTGGCCGTTCAGGTGGCCGAACAAATGGCCGAATACCTCACCGTTGGCACGGTGACCAACGCGCTGAATATGCCAAGCGTTTCGGCAGAAGATGCGGCAAAACTGAAGCCTTATCTTGATTTGGCAAGCCGTCTTGGTGGTTTCGCTGGCCAAATGGTCAATGGTGGCCTCACTAAAGTGACCATTGAGTATGAAGGTCGCGTGACGGAGCTGAACACCAAGCCACTTTCGGCGGCGGCGCTCAACGGCCTACTCAGCCCGCTGATGGAAGGGGTGAACATGGTGAATGCGCCCGTGGTTGCGAAAGATCGCAATATCGACGTGAGCGAAATTCGTCACGAACGCACCGCGCACTATAAAACCCTTATGAAAATCACCATTGAATTTGATGGTGGAAAATTCGCCATCAGCGGCACGCTGTTTGGCGATAAGCCGCGCATTGTGGCGCTGGACGATGTGATGCTGGAAGCCTCCATCGGCAATCGCATGTTGTATGTCAGCAACGAAGACAAACCCGGCCTCATCGGTGGTGTCGGTCAGCTGTTGGGTGATGCGAAAATCAACATCGCCAACTTCCACCTGGGCCGCAATAAAGAAGCCACGCACGCGGTGGCGCTGATTGAGGTGGATGATGACGTGAACACGGCGTTGCTGGGTAAAATCAGCAAGCTGCCAAGCGTCAAAGATGCGAAAATGCTGACGTTTTAATCTGTCATCCTGAGCAACGCGAAGGATCTCGTTCATCGCACTTCTGATTCTTCGCTGCGCTCAGAATGACAAATTTAGCTGTTGCGCTAATATCACAAATATTAACTATTTGTTGTAATATTGCCACGTTTTTGTAAATTTAGCTTTCGCTTTGGGGGCAAGTGCGCGCACAATCACCTCAAGGCGCAGTAAAACCACCCCAAATTCAAGCAAATTGGCAAGAAATTGCCGTTTACAGAAAATTAACCCTCGTGTGATAGGTTCAAGTCACAGAGAACGGAGAAATAAAATGTTAATCAAGGTCAACAAAAACACCAATAGTCGCAAAGACGTGAAATATGCCGCGCTTTCCTCGGGCACCATCAGCCATGTGTGGTATGATGAAGATACTAGCGCCCTTAGCGCTCAGAAGCGCACTAACCGCATTCGCCTGACACGCGAAAAAGTCGCCATCATTGAAGCAAGCAAAAACTACGACGCCTGAAGAAAAGGCGCTAGTGCCTAGTGCCTAGTCGCTAGGGCTTCTTATTCCATGTGCTGGCCGCCGTTGACCGACAAGGTCTCGCCGGTAATAAAACCAGCCATGTCATCGGCCAAGAAGCACACAGCGCGGGCGATTTCCGTGGCTTCACCCAGGCGACCCACGGGAATTTTTGCAACAATACCTTTCATCACATCCGCCGAAACGGCGGCCACCATATCGGTGTTGATGTAGCCGGGGGCAACGGCGTTCACGGTGATGCATTTATTGGCGCATTCACGCGCGA
>CANEUT010000096.1 GCA_947441895.1 Rickettsiales bacterium
AGTGGCGGTGAACCCGTAGCCTTGCGGGTGAGCAATGCATCATCGGGCAGCCGTTCGTCATCGTCGGGCAGCTCGTCATTCGCCAGCAGCGGTTCTGATATGTCTATGGGTGGTTCCATTAGCAGTAGCAATTTGCCGCCACCACCCAAGGGTTTTTCAAGGTAGCTTGTCATCCCGGCGCAGGCCGGAATCGAACGAAGTGAGAGAGGCGATCTAGAAAGCAATGTTGAGCCAATCCAGCGAATAAAAAACATGGATGCCAGCCTACGCTGGCATGACGACATAAAAAATTACTGACGCGTAGCCAGTTCAACGCTGGTGATGCGCTGCTCAGCGCGTTCGTAACGCAAACTATCAAACCGTTCACAGCCATTGCAATGGGGCTGCCACGCGCTGTGGGTGGTGCCACATTGCATGCACACCCACGTGGCGCCGGCGGGTGCGTCGGCGGCACGTGCCAGCCACACATTTGCCGCATCATTGCCACGCAATTCTTTTTCAACGTCGGCCATCAGCAGGGTGGCGGCTTTGCTTTCTTCAAGTTCCAGCGAGGCTTCGAGCGCACTTCGTGCAGCGGCGAAATCATCATTCATCAAGGCGTGCTCGGCCGCTAATTGGTGGTGGATGGCAGTTTTTTCACCGCTGAGGAATGGCTTGAGCAGGCGCGTTTGCGCGCGTGGTGATAGACCATCCAGCGTGGCGAGAATGGGGTCGATCAGCAGCGCGTTGGGTGATTGCTGCCACGCGGCCCGCAACCATTTGCGTGCGCGACGGGGCGATTCATCGACCAGCAACGCATTGGCATAGGCCAGCACCGCGGGCAAAAAGTCAGGTGCATAGCCCACGGCGTGACGCAAGTTCTGTGCTTTCAAACGGGGCGATTCTTGTTTTTCGGCTGCCATGAAATAGGCAAAAGCGGCATAGCGGTTGCGCTCTTCTTTCGCCAGTGGTGATTGCCATTGCCAGCCCTCGGTGAGCGCCAGCATTTTCACCGTGTCATTCATTCGGGTGTAGAGGTCGAGCAGGGTGAGCGCCAGCCAACGATCACGCGGGGTTTCCTCGCGCGCATGTTCCGCCAGCTTAATGGCTTCGAGCCATTCGTGTTGCGCAAGCGATTGCTCGATAAGACGACGCGTGGCCAGCGGCGCGGTAATTTCGTGTTTCAGCAATGCGCGCAGATAGACCTGTGCATCTTCATGCTTGCCCTGACGTTGCAGCAGTTGCGCCGTCAGCAGTTGCGGCAGCGGTGCATCGGGCAAGGCGAGGCTGGCCTTTTTAAGCGCCTCATGCGCCGCTTCATCATCACCCATGGCGAGCGCCGTGGCGCCTTGGGTAAGCTGCATCAGCCCGCGTTCCAGCGTGCGGTATTTTTTACGTGTGCGGTGACGCTGCGGCCAGGTGACCAGTTTAAAAATAAGCCAACTGATAAAGGTGATGAGCAGGCACAGCAGCAACATTAGCAGCGCTACCATGGCTGTGTGCAGTGTAATATCGTAACCTAGCCAATGAATATTCACCACGCCCGGGTGGTCAATCAGCCAGTCGCCCGCGAAAATGATGGGCACACAAAGCGCAAATAAAATAAGCAAGCGAAGCATTTAGCGACCCATCAGTGGTGAAGGCGTGGCAGCGGTTTTTTGCGCTGCCTGATAGTTGGCAAGCCAATGCGCAAACGGTGCGCGTGCGGTATCGTTCAACTGCTGAATTTCCTGTGCAAGCGTTTCTAAATTCGCCGTGCCCGCAGTGTTGCGCAGATTGGCATAGACATCGACACCATCATTTTTCTTGATCGAGATGAATCCATCAAAACGATTATTGAGTGTTTGAATGTAGCTTGGGGATGGGTTGGTTGCGGTGGCAACGGGTTTTGGCAACGCATCCAAAATGCTGACAAGTTGGGCTCGCAGCGCATCATCGGCGGTGGAGGGCGCCGCGATGGTTTCAACTTTCATGGTGGCCACGGGGGTTGCCACCTGCACTTGTTTTTTCTCCAGCGTTTCAAGCCTTATTGCCAGCTCACCCAGTTTGCTGCTGGTGGTGGCAAGGCCCATGTTCAGTGCATCGATGGGTGCAGGATCGGGCTGGGCGGCTTGGGCCAATGTGGCGGTTTGTGCCTCAAGCGCGGTGACGCGGCTGGTGAGGCGCGAGATGGATGCTTCCGTATGGGTGGCTTCGGCAGTGATGCGAGCAACAAGCCTATCATGCAGGGCAAATAACCCACCGGCGGCAATAATGGCCGTGACGGCACTGCCAATAACGGCAGCAATCCATGGCGATGTCGTTTGGGTGGATGTGGTTTCTTCATCTTCCATAGGCACCTTATACTAGCCGTTGGCGCTCGATACAATCAAATCAACCATGGCATCCAGCGTGGGCAGGTGGCAGGCGTGGATGGATTTCCATGGAATGCCCGCCGCGGCTTCGGCAACGGCAAGGCTGAGAGCATAAAAATCAAGGTCAGCAGCGCTGTTGGTGAGGTTGGCTGTGGTGAGCAATTCGCTGATGATACGCGCCGTATGCGGCGAAAAACAACTGACGCCGGAAAAGGTTTTATTGGCCAATGCAGTTTTTAGTGCATCCGTCAGCATGGTTTCAGCAACGGTGCGATAAACAATTTCGCGCGTGATGGTGAGGTGGTGTGATGCCGCAAGTGCTGGCAAATCAAACCGCACTTCAACGCCCGAGAGATAAAGAATCACATCATCAAGGGTGAAGGTTTTTGAAAGCACGGGCAGCAGCGCCAGCACTTCACCGCTTCCGGCGATGACGTTGCTGCAACCCGCATCTCGCGCCGCTTGCGCCGTGGCATCACCCACGCAATAGATGGGGAGATTTTTCCAATCATCAGCAATGGCAAAGGCCGCGTGGCGACTGGTGAGCAGAATGGCGCTGGGATTTTTTGTGATGGTGGGTGCGGATAATAAATCCAGCTTCATCACCGGTGAAATAATGGTGGCGACGCCACGCGCGTTCAGCATATCGGCCAGCGCGGCGCTATCATCCGCCGGACGTGTCAGCCAAATATATTTGGTGCTAACCATGGTTCAGCAATGCCTCACCCGCCATGGCGCGCAGCTCCAGCCCCAGCGCAAAGCCCAGTTTCTCCGCATCGCTCGCCGCGCCACTGAGGGCGTGGTGATGACGAATTTTTCCATCGAGCGATAATACCTCGCCTTGCACGTGAAGCGTATCACCACTCAGTTCTGCCAACCCACCAATCGGCGTACGGCATGATCCATCAAGCTCTAGCAGCATGGCGCGTTCCGCGGTGATGCAGGTTTGCGTGGGGGCATGATTGATGGCTGCAAGCAGCGCCAGAATATCGGCACGTGCTTCGGCACATTCAATGCCAATGGCACCTTGCGCGGCGGCGGGCAGAATTTCATGCGTGGGAATCAGCTGGCGAATTTCTTTTTCCAAACCCAAACGGATTAAACCCGCAGCGGCGAGAAAGGTCGCCTCCGCCACGCCATCGGCAATTTTTTGTAAACGCGTTTGCACATTGCCGCGTAGCTCCACAATTTTTACATCCGGCCGTTGATGCAGCAGCTGCGCCGCACGACGAGCCGATGATGTGCCCACCACCGCACCTTGCGGCAAATCAGCCAGGCTTGCATGGTGCGGGCTAATCCACGCATCGCGCACATCGGCACGCGGCAAAACGGCGGCAAGGGTGAGGCCGCTTGGCAAAACGCTCGGCATATCTTTCATGGAATGCACGGCAATATCGACCTGACCTGTCAGCAGCGCATCCTCCAATTCCTTGGTGAACAGGCCCTTATAGCCCCAATCGGTCAGTTTTTTATGCAGCTCGCGATCGCCCGCCGTGGTCATGGCCACAATCTCGAATGTCAGGTGCGGATGGGGGGCAAGCAAGGCATCGCGTAGCATTTCTGCTTGCCTGAGGGCCAATTTGCTGGCACGGGTTCCAATACGAATCGATGATGGTTCTATGGTCAATTTCTACGTCCTTTTCGGGCTCAGCCCCTTATGTAGCGCTGCTACACGGCGGTGCTTGCGCGCGAAAACTCCTTGAACTTGCCTCATATAACCATCATCGCCACAAAAGCCCAGTGTAAAGAAATATGACTCAGCGTATTGTTTTAGGCATTGAATCGAGCTGCGACGAAACGGCGGTGGCGCTGGTGCGCGAAGATGGTGAAATTCTGTCGCAAGCCCTTGCCACCCAGCGCGATGACCACGCGCCCTATGGCGGGGTGGTGCCCGAAATTGCTGCCCGCGCGCATCTCACACAAATTGATCGGCTCTATACCAAAGCGCTGAACGATGCTGGCCTGACGCTGAATGATGTGGATGCGATTGCGGCTACTTCGGGCCCCGGCCTCATTGGTGGGGTGATGGTGGGGCTGATGCTGGGCAAGGCGCTGGCGGCGGCCAGTGGCAAACCGTTCATTTCCATCAATCACCTTGAGGGCCACGCGCTCACCGTGCGCCTGACGCATGGGGTGGCGTTCCCCTATTTTCTGCTGCTGATTTCCGGCGGCCACTGCCAGCAGCTGATGGTGCGCGGCGTGGGTGATTATATTCGTTTGGGCGGCACGAAAGATGATGCGCTGGGCGAAGCGTTCGACAAATGCGCCAAAATGCTGGGCCTGCCATACCCGGGTGGTCCGGCGCTGGAAGCGGCTGCCAAGCGCGGCACCCCGCGCCACGCGCTGCCACGCCCGCTGATGGGGACCGAGGGGTGCGACTTCTCGTTCTCGGGCCTTAAAACGGCGGTGCGGTTGCTGATTGAAAAAGAAGTGGCCCGCGCCGGTGGGCTGAATGATGAAATGGTGGCCGATGTGGCCGCCAGTTTTCAGCAAGCCGTGGTGGATGTGTTGAACGACCGCGTGCACAACGCGCTGACGATTGCAAAACGCGAACATCATGTAACGTCGCTGGCGGTGGCCGGTGGTGTGGCGGCCAATCAAACGATTGGGAACGGATTAAAAACACTTGCTGCCCATCATGGGCTGCCACTGGTGGTGGCTCCGCCCGCGCTCTGCACCGATAATGGGGTGATGATTGCCTGGGCGGGCATGGAGCGTTTGAAACGTGGCGTGGCCGATTCGCTGAGCACCGAACCGCGCGCCCGCTGGCCGCTGACGGAGCTGGTGGCCGTTTAAACGCAAAACCGCGCTGATGGAGGATGGTGGGATGAATGATGTGAAGCCAGTGAGCAAAAAAAGAAAAGCATGGGGATTGGTGCGGATTATTATTTTATCAATAATAGTCACTCTGTGTTTCAAGGTTTATGGCACTGTTAGCGAAACGGCCAATGAGGTGTGGGTTGCCGAAGGTCGTGCCTACAATACAAAAATTGAGCATTGGATTTCATTGATAGCGGTAAAAAAAGAGCTTTCTCTTATAGAAAATGGGGCCTCCGTAGATAGTTTTTCTGTTTCTATATTAGACCGCATCAACCGTTTTGCGTATAATCGGGCTATCAAAAAAATACCCGAAGATGATTTCGAACGCGTTTATTGGTATTTTTGGTCAATCTTTTTGCCGCAAACATCCGGCAAAGAAAGCGCCCCATCCAAAGAAATTCTTGCAGATATCGTCAAGCAGATGGCGAGCATTGATGATTATAAATTTGGCAGCAAAGTGATTAGGGATGTCGATTCTCATACGGTGGTTAATTACTACTCAAGATATTTCTTTGATCGTGCAAAGGAATATTCCCCAACAGAAAAAGATAAAAAAATAATGCTCTATGCCGTTTATAAAAGCGCAATGAGTTTAGAGCCAAAGGCAATTCTTTCCTATGATTCCAAACAAAAAACCAACGTTATACTAACCACTCCTGTTAACGCCTATGTTCGGCTTTCAAGCAATATCTTGACCAAGAATGGTGTCTGTGACTCAGATGCTGCGAAATGGTGGCGCGCTGTTGATGCAAAGACGCAGGCAGTTCTTATTAGCAAGGGCTCATCTGTCGAATCGTATGCAACAAATGAAGAATTACTTCGCCGGTATCAGAATTTTGTATCGGAATATCCAAATAATCATAACGAATACAATTCGTTTATTAAGGAACACTGTTCCCCTAAAGCGAGTGGGCATTAATCATGGTTCTGAATCGCTATACGCAAAACTAATTCGCGGGTGGTTGAAACCCAAAATGCGAGAAGATTTTGCTGGCATGGCTGCTTTGCAAAAACGCCACCACCTCGCGCGCATCGGCCATCGATTCGCTGGCAAGCACCACGGCATAATAGGTCACGGGTGGGCTCATGGTTTCGGGCAACAC
>CANEUT010000097.1 GCA_947441895.1 Rickettsiales bacterium
GCGAGTGCAGACGATGATGCCAGCAAGCCGATCACTAAGAAGTTTAAAAACTTAAGGCTGGTCATCAAGTGCTCCTAGTTTTTATTTTTAGGCCGATTGGTTAAGTGACTGTAGCATTTCATCGGATGCTTTGAGCACTTTGGTGTTCATTTCGTAAGCGCGTTGCGCAACGATCAGGTCGGTGATTTCGGTCACCGAATTCACGTTCGAGCTTTCAAGGTAGCCTTGCAGCAAGGTGCCGGTGCTATCGAGTCCGGGGTTGCTGGTGAGCGCATTGCCCGATGCCGCACTTTCGGCGTATAAGTTGCTACCCATGGCATGTAAGCCTTCGGGGTTCACAAAGGTTGAAAGCTCGAGCTGACCTAAGTTCTGAGGATCCACCTGACCTTGCAGGTTCACTTCTACCTGACCCGATTGGTTGATGCTGACGCTGACCGCATTATTGGGAATGGTGATGGAGGGCTGAACCGGGAAACCTTCACTGGTCACAATAATCCCCTCGGGCGATAATTTAAACGAACCATCACGCGTGTAGGCATCGCTACCATCGGCCAACTGAATACGAAAATAACCTTTTCCCTGAATGGCCAAATCAAGTGAGTTTTCGGTGGATTGCAGGGTGCCTTGACCCGTGTTGCGGCCAATGGCGCCCGTTTTAACACCTAAACCAATTTGCAAACCTACTGGCAACACCGTGCCCTGATCGGTTGAGTTGCTGCCAACGCGTTTTAAATCTTGATAGAGCAGATCCTGAAATTCAGCGCGCTCGGCCTTATAACCGGTGGTGGTCATGTTGGCGAGGTTGTGCGAAATCGTATCGACATGCAGCTGTTGGGCAGCAAGTCCGGTGGCGGCGACATCAAGTGAGCGCATGTGTTATCTCCTTAGGCTGATTGGCTGCGGGTGTAGGTGGACGCGGTTTTGCGTTGCAGGTCATACATGGTTTCAACAAATTTTGCGGTGCTGCCGACCGAGCGCGAAATTTCCATCACCTTCACCATTTCGCTGACAGGGCTGACATTGGATGATTCAATGCCGCCTTGCACCATGCGTGATGTTTCGGCGGGAAGCGGTTGTTCTTTGCTATCGTAAAGCGTTGAACCCTGACGCACCATGCGTTGCTGATCTTTAAATTCCACCATGCCAATTTCGGCCAGCTGTTCGCCATCGGCGGTGATTTGACCGGCACCGTTGATGGATACATCGCGTACGTTGGGTGGAATAATAATCTGGCCGCCATCGGAACCTAATACAGGAAAACCTGAGATGTTCGTTAAGACGCCGTTGCTATCAATGGCAAAGTTGCCTGCTTTCGTGTAGCGCACGCCCGCGTCGGTTTGCACCTGAAAGTAACCTATGCCACTAATGGCCAGGTCAAACGTGTTGCCTGTCATGCGCACCGAACCTGAAGCGGTGTCGCGATAACTGGATGGGTCATTGGCATAGGCGCTTTTACGGTCACCATCTTTTACCAGAAAATCGCTGAACACTAGGCGTTGCGCATTGAAGCCAGGTGTGTTGACGTTGGCAATATTGTTAGAGGTAATTTCCATATTACGAAAAAGGGCCGTTTGGCGCGATAAAGCGATATAAATACCATTATCCATGCCGATACTCCTTTCAGGGGGGCGCAGTTTCTTCGGAACACCTCTTGCAGGAACTATGCCAACTAACAAAATGAGGTGAAACAGAAGCGTAATCGCTGTTGTCATTCATGGGAGTCACCGCTACAACCATTCCCAACCAAGGAGAAAAATATGTCCGCCAAAAAGAAAGAAGAACCCGAAAAAGAAAATGAAGAAGTTGCCGCTACCGAAGAAGGCGGCGAAGGCGAGGGTGGTAAGAAAAAAGGTAAGAAAAAACTTCTTTTTATCATTATTGGTGTGGCAGTGGTGGTGCTGATTGTGGTGGGCGTTATGCTTTCGGGTGTATTGGGTGGCGGTGGTGAGGAAGGTGCCGAGTCTGCAGCCAAACACGAATCATCCAAAAGCGATGGTGGCCACGGCAAAGAAGCAAAAGATGGCGAAGCAGCGGCTGGGCCTGTTTATTACGAACTGCCCCAGTTTCTGGTGAATCTTAATTCAACCACGGGACGGGTGAGCTTTCTTAAGATGGGCGTAACGCTTGAGCTGCGCGATGCTGAAGCTGTGGCCATGATCGATGCGAATAAGCCACGGGTGGTGGATACGTTTAACACTTTCTTGCGTGAGTTGCGTCCGGCCGACATTCAGGGTTCAGCAGGTATTTACCGTCTGCGCGATGAGCTGATGAAGCGCTTAAATGGTACCATTGAAGAAGGTGTAGTGAAAGATATACTTTTCAGCGAGATTATTGTACAGTAACCTGCGTTTAGAATGCGAATCCACGCATCGATCGATAATTTGGTGTGCTCTGGCAAGGTAATTGCACTATGCAATGGGCAAGTGGTGTTATGCTGCTTATTTGTTGTTAGTTTTTAGGGGCTTGAATACCAATGGCGGATACACAAACCGACGAAGATGCCGCAGCCGAATGGGAAAAAATGATGGCTGCCGATGCCGCTGCGGGTGACGCGGTGACGGACGACCCTATGGCTGCCGCCATGGCGGGTGAGGCTGGTACCCAGGAAGAACCAGCACGCGTATTAAACCAAGACGAAATTGATTTGTTGCTGGGCTTTGACAACGGCAGTGCTGGGCCAGACCGCAATTCCGGCATTTATGCCATTCTCGATCGTTCGATGATGGCCTATGAAAAACTGCCTATGCTGGAAGTGGTTTTTGACCGCCTTGTGCGCATGCTTTCCTCGTCTTTCCGTAGTTTTACCTCCGACAACGTCGATGTTTCGATTGATTCCATGGTGTCGATGCGGTTTGACGATTACCTGAATTCCATTCCCATGCCCGCATTGCTGGTGGTTTATCGTGCAGTGGAGTGGGAAAATTTCGGCATTATCACCATCGATGCGTCGCAAATTTATTCCACGGTCGATATTTTGTTGGGGGGACGCCGCACGGCAAAGCCGGTGCGGGTAGAAGGGCGTCCCTACACGACCATCGAGCAAGATATCGTTAAAAAAATGACCGATATTTTGCTCAGCGATATGAGCTCATCGTTCGACCCACTCAGCCCTGTTTCGTTCACATTCGAACGGATTGAAAGCAATCCGCGATTTGCTCAAATTACACGCCCCAACAGTGCCGTGCTGCTGGTGCGCCTGCGCGTGGATATGGAAGAGCGCGGTGGCATGATTGAGATTCTGATGCCGCATGCCATGCTGGAGCCCATCCGTGATTTGCTGCTGCAAATGTTCATGGGTGAAAAATTTGGACAAGATTCGGTGTGGGAACGCCATTTGGGCCGCGAGGTAGAACAAACCTATATCGATATTGAAGCGATTCTGGATGAACGTAAAATTTCACTCGGCGAAGTGGTCGATTTGAAAATTGGCTCCACCATTTTGTTTGATGTGTCGCCGAATGATCCGGTGCGGTTGAAATGTGGTGGTGTGCCGCTAACCACCGCGCAAGTGGGCCGTGTGGGTGATAAAATTGCCATCGCCATCAACGAAGACATTAAACAATTCCGCGAATATTTACGCGAACAAGGGGCCATTTAATGAGCCTGCTCCATGACTCTACTGCGGTTGGTAAAAACGATGCATTTTTTGCGCGTCCACTCCGCATGTGTTTGTTGATACACTTGCGGTGCGGTTCTCAAAAATCCTCCGTTTTTTTTCACCCGCAGCGAATACTGGAATAGGCTCATGCAAAATACCATTCTTTCGCTGGTGATGGATTTTTTAATGGCGGGCTTGCTGTTCGCCACCATCATTTATTGCCTTAAGTTGAACGGCCGCATTAAAATTCTGCAAGATAGCAAGTCAGAATTGGCGCGCATCATTCGTGAATTTGACCAGTCAACCCAGCGCGCCACCGAAAGCATTGAAGAGCTGCATAAAGCTGCTGGCCGCATCAATGAAAATATGCAGCATAAAATTGATAAGGCGAATTATTTGGCGAATGATTTGGAATATATGATTGAGAGGGGCAATAAGCTGGCCGGTAAAACCGATGCTGCGCCGTTGCGCCCATCCATCACGCCAGAAACGGCGGCAGCAACCATGCGCACCACCATGCCATCGTCCGCACCCTCATCGCTTGAGACGGCGGCGCCTGCCGAAGCCCAAACGGCCGGTGGTCGACGCCCATTACGCATGCGTTCACGCGCTGAACAAGAATTAATGAGCGCTCTTGGCAACAAAAACACGGATGAATCCGGCAGGTAAATCATGGCTAAAAAAACCACTAAAAAACAAACGGCAAAAAAACACCGTGGATTTCGGCTGATTCCGCTGACCGTTACCATGCTTAGTTTGCTGCTGTTGGTAAAAGTGAATGAGCTTTATATTCAAAGCCAGAATTTGCGCGAATTTTATGGCGTACGCGACGCTGTGGCCTCAGCGAAGAAAGAAGAGGACCCAGGGGCAAAAAAAACACCAAATGCCGCTGACGAATTGAAGAATAAAACCGAAGGCGAAAAAGATATAAAACCCGCTGAGGATTTTGCAAAGGGCGACAAGTCGAAAGAAGTGCCGGGTGAGACCATTACCTACGGCACTGGCAAAACAAAAATAGCCGATATTGAGGCCATCAAGGCCCGTGAAGCCAAGCCCCAATTCACTCAGAATGAGCTGGATTTATTGCAAAACCTTGCCAAGCGTCGCGATGAATTGGATCAGCGCGAGAAAGATTTTGATTTAAAATCGAGCGTACTTGCCGCTTCGGAAAAACATTTGAGCGATAAAATTGCAGAAATGAAAACGCTGGAAGCCGAGCTGAAAAAAGTGCTGACGATGTATGACGAAAAACAATCGATGCAAATTAAGAGCCTGGTGAAAGTGTATGAAAACATGAAGCCTGCCGATGCCGCGAATATCTTCAACGAAATGCAAATGCCTATTTTGCTGGAGGTGATCGATAAAATGTCGGAACGTAAAGTGGCGCCTGTGCTGGCCGCCATGGACCCCAAGCGCGCGCGTGATGTCACTCAGGAATTGGCTGCCATGCGCCGTTCGGTGACCGATAAAATGCCCGGTGGCGGTGCTGGGGGACCTGTAAAAGCACCCGCCAACCCATAGCAACGCCATCGTGTCTTGCAATTACTCGTTCGTCCCATTACTGGAGAGGATGTGTCCCCGTGGCGGAATTGGTAGACGCTGCAGACTTAAAATCTGTTTCGAGTAATCGAGTACCGGTTCGATTCCGGTCGGGGGCACCATTCACGGCAGTGGCCAAAGGCCATTGCCGTGAATGGTATTCGAGGCGCATCGAACCGGCGGTTCGACCATAAGCTTGAGCCGAGCATTTGCGAGCTTAGCGTTGGCACGAGGGCATTGCCCGAGAAAATCCGGTCGGGGGCACCACTATTCAATTTCTTAAGGTTTTTATGAAGTGTATTTCAGCATTTACACTACTTGTTAAAGACTATGACGAAGCCATTGCTTATTACACTAAAACATTAGGGTTTACTTTAATAGAAGACACTAAAATTGACGATAAAAAGCGATGGGTGATGATTGCCCCATCTGAGTGCAGCATAACCAAAATTATCTTAGCTCGTGCTGCGAATGACGAGCAAGAAAAGTTTGTTGGCAATCAAAGTGGCGGCAGAGTATTGCTATTCTTAGAAACCAGTAATTTTGATGAAGACTATGCTAATTTTAAGATGCAAGGCGTCGAATTTCAGGAAGTGCCGCGCCATGAGGACTATGGCACTGTAGTTGTATTTAAAGATATCTATGGCAATAAATGGGATTTAATTCAGCCGTGCCCAAAAGGCCCGATGTAATTGCGAAGTACCCATTAGGCAAAGCTGTCCAGACGCATGCCATTACCTAAGCCCAATGAATTCATGACCGATGCAAGATACTCCTGCTCGGGTTTACCATTAAACAAGCCAGTAAAACCCGAGGCGCTGTAACTGAAGCTAGATTTCGCATCGCCAATCGCCATATAGCGTTCCCATAGAGCGTGCGCCGCCGCTGATCCCTTTTGACTATAGGTGCGCTGGTATGCCGCGGTAAAATTTTCCGCTTTCTGCCATGACACAGCATTTTCTTTGAGTATCATTGCTTCGCGTACATTGTGTGTAAGACCGGTATTTTCGCTCAGTAGCTTCTGAATTTGCTCCTTCTGGGGATGATCGCCAACCACTAATTGTCCGTTTCGGTCAAAGCTGAAATTAACCGCA
>CANEUT010000098.1 GCA_947441895.1 Rickettsiales bacterium
AAACTGGCTTGCCGAGAAAACCGGCAAATAACCGACACTTTAATTTCTAGTTTTTAGCATTTTATTTTTTGACCTTTTTAAGGACACGTTATGACCGAACATAAAACACCCATCCTCATCATTGGTTCTGGCTCGGCCGGGTGCACGGCCGCCATTTACGCGGCGCGCGCGGCGCTGAAGCCCATTCTGGTGCGCGGGCAACAGCCCGGCGGCCAGCTGACCATCACCACGGAAGTGGAAAACTATCCGGGTTTCGCAGAAGCGATTCAGGGCCCGTGGCTGATGGAGCAGATGGAAGCGCAAGCCGCCCATGTGGGCACGCAAATGATTCATGACACCATCACCAGCATCGATCTTTCAAAGCGCCCGTTTGTGGCGAAGGGTGATTCGGGCGATGTGTATGTGGCCGATACGGTGGTGATTGCCACTGGCGCTTCGGCGCGCTGGTTGGGTGCGCCCGGTGAAGAGAAATTCCAGAATTTTGGTGTTTCCGCCTGCGCCACGTGCGACGGTTTCTTCTTCAAGAAAAAAGACGTGGTGGTGTTAGGCGGCGGTAACTCGGCCGTGGAAGAGGCCATGTTCCTTGCCAAATTGTGCAATAGCGTCACCCTTATTCACCGTCGCGACACGTTGCGCGCCGAGAAAATTGGCCAGGAGCGTTTGTTTAAAACCCCGAATGTGAAAGTGATCTGGGATTCGGTGGTGGAAGAATTCGTGGGCGACGATAACCCGCCAAGTCTCACCGGTGTGCGTATTAAAAACGTGAAAACGGGCGAAGTGAGCGTAGTGCCGTGCCATGGTGCGTTTGTGGCCATTGGTCATAACCCCAACACGGGCCTGTTTACCGGTCAGTTGGCCATGGATGATGATAAATACCTCATCACCACGCCCGGCAGCACCAAAACCAGCATTCCCGGAGTGTTCGCCGCTGGTGACGTGCAGGATAAAATTTTCCGTCAGGCTATCACCGCCGCTGGCACCGGCTGCATGGCAGCGTTGGAAGCCCAGAAATTTTTAGAGCATCACGCCTAGCAGTTGCAAAAAACGCATGAAGCGACTGAATTTGTCCCTTTAAAACGCCAGTGATTTGCGCTATACGCATAACGCGCATCAGCGAACGGGAGCATCCGGATGGCGATGGACTGGGACAAATTACGCGTTTTTCACGCGGTGGCGCTAAGTAAAAGCCTCACTAAGGCCGGTGAAACACTGAATTTAAGCCAATCCGCCGTATCACGCCAAGTTTCAACGTTAGAAGAGGGCATGCGTATTTCGCTCTTTCAGCGCCATGCCCGCGGGCTGGTGCTCACCGAACAGGGCGAGATTCTCTTCCGCACCGTATCGGACATGATTTCTAAGTTACAGGCGACTGAGATTTCCCTCGCAGAATCAAGCACCAAACCACGCGGGCCATTCAAAGTCACCGTGCCCACCACCTTTGGCACGTTGTGGCTGGCCGGGCAAATGAAGGAATATACCGAACTTTACCCCGAGATTGATGTGACGCTGATTTGCGAAGATCGCGAGCTGGATTTAACCCAGCGTCAGGCCGATGCAGCGATTCGTTTCCACCCCACCAAACACCCTGACTTGGTGCAGATTCCGCTGATGTCGCTCAACAACTCGCTGTATGCCAGCAACGATTATTTGCGCGTGCATGGCGTGCCACAAAAACTGAATGATCTGGCGCAGCACAAGCTGCTGCAGTTCGATACATCGGTGGGCAATTTACCGTTTCCGGAAGTGAACTGGATGTTTGCCCTCGACGAAAACAAATCATTCAAACTGGCGCCCAGTTTCCGTGTGAATTCGCTGCTGGCCATGCGTACGGCGGTGAAGCAGGGCATGGGCATTGCCGCGCTGCCGGATTATTTAATGCACCGCACCCGCCACATCAGCCGCGTGCTGCCTGAGGTGGCAGGCCCAGTGACCGAAGCTTGGTATGTCTATCCGGTGGAACTGAAGAACAGCAAACGCATTGCCGTATTCCGCAATTTCATCACGCAGAAAATTGCAGAGTCTAATTTTTAGCTTTTTGATTGCTCGGGTTTGTCTGCTGACAGAAACCCTCGCGCCGCTTCGCGGGCTCATGGCTGGCTCGCCCGGCTCGCTTCTTTATCCCTCGTTCACTTCGTTTCGGCTCGCGCGGGCCATCCGCGCTACGCACCGACCCTACAAACAGTGGAAAACTCGTCCGCGCGCCACGGACTTGTTCCGGGGTAGCGGACGCAACGGTTCCATTTCAAAGTACACTGAGCGAAGCGAAGGACTTTGAAATGAGGAACAAAAAAAATGCCGGGCACAAGGCCCAGCATATTAGCTAACAGGGAGGCTACCCGCCATCTCCTTGCGAGAGGGGCGAGCTGCTTAACGCGCATGTTGCAGCGCAAAGCGAGCCGGAACATAGGTAGTAAATTTTGAATTGCAACTGTTATTTTTGCATAGCAGTACAGGCAAAAAACGCAAATAAACGCGGCCTAATTCAATGAAATACAACGATTGTTAAAACTATAAATGGATTTTTTGAGGTCCAAGAAACCATATAAAAAATTGGTTATTCACATTTCATCCACAAGGTTTTGATGGATTTGCCACTGGGGGTGAATGAGCTCTGCCGCTTTTTCATTCCAATGTTTCTATAGTTAGTGCGTAGCGCGGATGGCCCGCGCGAGCCGGAACGAAGTGAACGAGGGTGTTTGGGGGCGACTTTGCACCCAACATTGCAAATCAAAGACTAAGAGTTCTTCCGAATCCAATCCGTAATCACCGGACGCACCAGCTCACGGTATTTGCGGCCGTTAAAAATACCGTAATGGCCCACACCCATTTGCAGATGGTATTTCTTTTTGGCAGTGGAAAGGCCGGTTGATACATCCAGCGCGGCCTTGGTTTGGCCTACGCCAGAAATATCATCCAGCTCACCTTCGATGGCCAAAATGGCGGTTTTGGTGATGGCCTCTGGCTTCACGCGGGTGTCGTAGTGGTAAAGCTCACCCTCGGGCAGGCTGTGTTTGTGGAACACTTCTTCAATGGTCTGCAGGTAAAATTCGGCAGGCAAATCAGCCACCGCCAGATATTCGTTATAGAAATCGCGATGGCTTTGTGCGGCCTCGCCATCGCCTTGCACCAGGTGATTGAACAAATCGGCGTGAGCATCTTTATGGCGTTCAAAATTCATGCTCATGAAGCCAGCAAGCTGCAAAAAGCCAGGGTAAACACGGCGCATGAAGCCCGAATAGTTGAGCGGCACGCGGGTAATGACGTTGCTTTCGAACCATTCCATGGCGTGTTCTTTGGAAAACTGGTTCACCTTGGTGGGGGCTTTGCGTGTGTCAACCGGACCACCCATCAGCGTCATGGTTTTGGGGGCGCAGGGGTCTTTTTTATCATTCATCAGCGCCACGGCAGCCATCAGCGGCACCGAAGGCTGGCACACCGCCATGGTGTGGGTGTTTGGTCCAAGGTGACGGATGAACTCCATCACATAATCAATGTAAGTATTGAGGTCAAAATCGCCCTTATAAAGCGGAATGTCGCGGGCGCTCAGCCAGTCGGTGATGTACACATCGTGGTGGGGCAGCATGGCTTCTACCGTGCCGCGCAGCAGCGTGGCAAAGTGACCCGACATGGGGGCCACAATCAGCAATTTCTCGCCTTTTTGTTTACCCGAACGCACAAAACGCTTCAGGTTACAGAAGGGTTTTGCAATGACGGTCTCTTCCCACACATCGACATGTTGGCCGTCGATATTGGTGTATTTCAGGTTAAATTCAGGTTTACCATAGCTTTGGGTAATGCGCTCCACCAGCTCGCCGGCGGCAGCCATTTGGCGGCCCACGCCCGTGTAAGCCAGCGGGTTCATGGGGTTATTGAACATGTGCTTGGCAGCGTTGGCCATCAGGCGGGTGGGGGCAAGGCCAGCGTTCGACATTTCTTTCAAACTATAGAGGCCAGCATTTTCAAAAATGGATGCCATAATATCCTTTGTTCTTTCTTTTGTTCGAGCGGTTTTGGTTGAAGTGTCCGTCATCGATTACCCTCAGAATAACAAAGAAAAATAAAGAAACCGTTAATATAAAACAGGGTCTTTATTCGGGTTTTTAGTAGCAGTGCAACGCAACATACCACAAGGGGTAGTAGGAAGGGAAGTTGTAAAGCCGCAACAGCTTTGAATTTGCTTACGGTTGATCTGCTGACCAACCGTAAGCGCAGCTCGCGCTGGCTGAAGGCTCACTCGCCCGGCTCGTTCATATGGCGGGCCACGCATTTTTTGCATGGCTAGGGTTGCAATAAAATCAACCGTTTGTCATGAAGCCGTCATACAGAGAGTGTATATATATAGGCTTAATAAGAGGATGCTAAATGGCGGAGACTCACAGTAAAAAGGGTAAGGTAGAAATACCCATTTCAAATCCTGGTGAATCGGTAACGAATTTTACCGTCACCCGTTTGGATGACCGCTATCCTGGAGAATCAAGGAATGAAAGTGTAACAGAGATATTAAGTGTTCCGGTCGGCAGCATACCCCGGTTAATGCCGTACAGAGAGTGGGATAAAGACAGCAATTCCGCGGCCTTACTGCAAGAGCCTGGCTTCAAAGAAAAGCTGGATGGACTTGAACAGGAATATGTAAAAAGTCGATTGCAATTTGAGAACTTAAAACGTCAGAAAGAAGCTGCGCGCAGCCGATACCCTGAACATGTTGATCATCTGACACCAATAGATTTTGCGCATCGCAAGAAGCCTGCGAAAGCCCTTGCTACTGCAAGAAACATGCAGATAGATGAGGGGTGGCCGCTTTCTAAACCCCCCCTTCCTGGCGATAAGGAGGAGTATTTACTGCTTGATACGACCGAGGTCCAAAAGGCAAATCCCCAAAGAGGCACTCAAGAAAAACGGGCAAGAATTTCGTCCGGAACCTATAAGAATTGGCTGGTTGAAAGCATCAGTTTCTACAAACGTAAAACGGCGCTTCTTTTAAATGCAGACTCAGCAGAAACAAAAAAGCTGGAAGAGGATTTTCGTGCGTTTGAACGCGAGAACGGAATCGATCCGGATGCAGCAAATTACGCCGATCAATCGTCGTTTGACGATAGAATTGCCGGTAAAAAAACACTGGAAGTGGGATTATATGGAAAACGCGCAAAAGAAGCGCGGGGTTACGATCCACGGGGTTTTCGCCTCGATATGCACCATATTCCCTATTCGGTGACGGTGGATGTTTCCGCTCAAATTGAAGCCAAAATCAAGAAAAAAATCGAACACGGAATGGATAAGGCGAAAGCAAGAGAAGAAGCACAAAAAGAGGCGCGTGGTGAAGCGCGCGCTGCCGGTCCCGCGATTGCGCTACCATGGGATTTTCACCGGAAATTGCATGAGTCTACCGATCCACAAGTGCTTCAAAGTACTGATAGGAAAGAGGGTGTAAGGGTAGTTGTGCATGAAACCGCCGAAGGGCAGCGAGAGTTGAATGCGCAGTGGTTGAACGAAAATTTGACGTGGATCGGCTATAGCAAGACAGAGATTGATCGGGCGATGGAAGCGTTGAAAGAGCCGATTAAAAAATATAAAGAAAGATATCCCGATCCAGCCCCTTCTCGCACCATCGTTGATAATGCAGGTATTGAAGACAGGATCGGCGGCCATGACGGACATAGTGGCCCAGGGGTGACGCGCCCGGGTGGCAGTTAGCGCTTCTTTTTGGGGGCGGCTTTGGGTGGTTTAATCAGCATGGGTGCATCGCCCATGGGCATGTCGAGCAGCAATTTTTCGGCCTTGGTTAACTGATCGCGTAAGTTGGCTGCTTCTTCGAATTCCAAATCGGCCGCGGCTTTGAGCATTTTTTTGCGAAGCGCTGCAATGTGGCTTTCCAGCGAGCCATCGGTGGTGGCATCAAACGCCCGCGCGGCTTCGGCTTGCTTCACTGCCTCATCGGCTGATTCGTTGCGCACTTCGGAAAGCTTGGCTTTGGTGCTTTGCGGGGTGATGCCGTGTTTTTTGTTATAGGCTTCCTGAATGGTGCGACGACGATCGGTTTCGGCTAGTGCGCCTTTCAGCGAATCGGTCATTTTATCGGCATAGAGAATCACCCGCGAATCGACATTGCGGGCGGCGCGGCCGATGGTTTGAATGAGCGCCGTTTTGCTGCGCAGGAAGCCTTCTTTATCGGCATCGAGAATGGCCATCAGCCCGCATTCGGGAATGTCG
>CANEUT010000099.1 GCA_947441895.1 Rickettsiales bacterium
GCGAAAAGCAGGGATCTACTTAAACAGGAGATTCCCGCCTTCGCGGGAATGACAAAATATAGATTTCTAATACCGAAATTGCTGGCTGAAACGCGCGGCGTTGGCGGCTGACATGCGCACGCGATAATGCGCATATTTCTCGGTTTCGCGATGTTCCATCACCTGCCCATTGGCATGAAGCCAGGCAATGGCGCGACCATCGGCGTGGGGAATGCGAAAATCATAACTGGTGAGCAAACTGGCGGATAGGGTTTGGTCGATGGCATCCATCAGCGCATCGCAGCCTTCACCCGTTGCGGCGGATAGGGCAAGCGCCCCGTCACGTGGAACATAGCTGTCGCCGTTATGGTCGGCGCGCCATTGATCGACCTTGTTATGCACTTCAAGCATGTGCTCGAGGTTGGCTTCTTTGCCGAACAGGCTTTTTAGAACGCTTTCCACATCGGCTTTTTGCGCGCCACTATCTTCGTGCGCAATATCACGCACATGCAGAAGAATATCGGCAGAGAGCACCTCTTCCAGCGTGGCGCGAAACGCGGCGATGAGCTCCGTCGGCAAATTGGAAATGAACCCCACGGTATCGGACATTAACACTTTCAGCCCGCTTGGCAGCGCCGCTTCACGGATGGTGGGGTCGAGCGTGGCGAACAGCATATCCTGCGCCACCACATGCGACTTGGTGAGGCGGTTGAAGAGGGTGGATTTGCCCGCATTGGTGTAACCCACCAGCGCAACCAGCGGATAGGGCACGTCGCGCCGGGTAGAGCGGTGCAGGTCACGCGTGCGCACCACCTGCGCCAGTTGATTTTTGATTTTGATAATGCGGTCACCAATCATCCGCCGATCAAGCTCGATCTGGCTTTCACCGGGGCCGCCCAAAAATCCGAAACCGCCGCGTTGACGTTCCAAGTGTGTCCAGCTGCGAACAAGCCGCGATTTTTGATAGGTGAGGGAGGCGAGCTCCACCTGCAATTTCCCCTCGGCCGTGCGGGCGCGAGCACCGAAAATTTCCAAAATCAGTGCCGTGCGATCAATCACCTTGCAGCTGAAAGCGGTTTCTAAGTTACGTTGTTGCACGGGGCTGAGCGAGCAATCCATCACCACCAGTTTAATTTCGCTTTCTTCAATCAGCGCGGTGAATTCCTCTACCTTGCCTTTGCCGATATAGGTGCTGGGCGTGCGTTTTTGCAAACGCACAATGGCGGCGTGGGTGACATTCAGCTCAATAGCATGGGCAAGCCCCACTGCTTCCTCAAGCGACGCATGAAGTGAGCGCTCTGGCCGTTCCTTGCCAGTGAGTGTGGGGTGAATGACCAAACAGCTCATCATAAATACCGTCATTCCCGCGTAGGCGGGAATCTTTGGCTGCGTAGTGCTTGGCATGAGATTCCCGATGAAGCTGCATTACCAAACACGATGCGTTTGGACTCCGCTAGCTCGAGAATGACAAACAAAATAATGCTCAATCAATTAGGCAGTGGGTGCTGCATCTGCTGGTGCGTCACCCTCATCTTCGCCCTTATAGAGGCTGATGTTGGTGGAGGGCACCACGGTGGCAATGGCGTGCTTGTAAACAAGCTGCACTTGCGGGCTGCGGCGCAGAACGACACAGAAATTGTCGAATCCGCTGATATTGCCCTGAAGTTTCACGCCACTGGTGAGAAACACGGTGACGGGCACTTTCTCTTTGCGTAATGTGTTAAGGAAAACGTCTTGAATATTCTGACTTTTTTCGGTTGCCATGCTTGCCTCTTACGGGGTTTTTTGGTCGTTCTTATGGGATTCTGGACGCACCAAAATCATCCCCTGCTTAGAGATAAGTGTTGTGCAATGCAAGTGTTTCTGAAAATTAATTCGCGCAAAATTCATGAATCTTAACAAAAGCGTCACACACGGTAACCTTTGTTAATGATATTGTTTCTTTATAACTTGGACGTTATGACCGCCGCACTGGTCACCGAATTTATCAGTTTCTTCTGTGCGAGGAGAGCTTGGGGCGCTGGATTTATCCAGCGCCTTCTTTTTTTTGTTCTCAATCAAAAGTCCTTCGCTTCGCTCAGTGTACTTTTGATTGGATACACAGAATCACCATTCCCAAGAGCGCGGTCTTAGGAATGGTGATAGATATTAGAGTTAAGGATTGCGGCTAGGCCGCCTCGGCCTCGTCGGCGAGGGTGATGGAAATGGATGCTGCTCTCCATTCCAACGCATTAATATTGCCTGCACCCTTAATGTCGTATGCAAGACTGGCGAATGAGTATTCGCTTTGCTCAAAAACTAGGTGCTGGTTGATAAAATGCTTGTTGGTTATTGTGTTCGCACCAGATGGCTCTTAGCGCGCAAAGAATGCCGCATTTTTTGCTAAAATGTTTAGCGTGCACTTATTTTGCTTTGAAGCCCGGTTGCGGCGTTTTACACGAGAACTTGCGTGTCCAGTCTTTGGCGGGGAGTTCTCCAGCATCTGGGTTAGTACTCACTTCAGCAGTATGCTGATTGATAACCTGCTGGTAGCGATTTATAAAATTCTTGGCAGAATTTTCGCTGGAGAAGCGAAGGCTTTCCTGACGCGCAGCTGCGGGGTCAAGGACCATGGCCTGCTTAATGGCTGCTTTGTAAGCATCGAAATCACCCGGCGGCACCACATAACCATTTTTACCGTTGGTGATCAGTTCGGGTGCTGATCCGCGGTTGAATACGACAACGGGACAACCCGATAGCGGCGCTTCAGCCATAGTAAGACCAAATGCTTCATCGACCTCGATTGGATTGGCAAAGACGCGATGGGTTTGATAGAGCGGAACAGTTTCAGCGGGTGTCTTTGGCCCAAGATAGCGAATCTTGTCGGTTAGATAAGGGTCAATCTTGGTTTTAAAATAGGCCTCATCTACTTTGGGGCCCACGATATCGAGTGACAGGCCAAGTTCCTTTGCCACTTTGATGGCATGATGTACGCCCTTTTCAGGGACTATGCGTCCTACATATAAGAGGTCTTCAGTACGTTTTTTAGGGTCACCAAGACAGTAACGTTTGCTATCGACACCGTGATAGACAACAGCATCTTGAGGCTTGCCGCCTGAGATTTCTTTTTGGCGGCGGCTTACCCAATTCACGTTGATTGCGAGCGGTTGCTTTGTTTGCGCAGTATCACGGCTAGCTAAAAATTCGGGCTTTACGGCGATATCGACGGTATGAACGACGGGAATTGGTCCATATAAGGCTGGCCAATGTGCCCTGACTTGGTCGATATGGTTGTCAATTACATCGACACCGAGGGCTTGAGCTTTTTGCATGACCTCGCGATAATAGGCCGCCTCGGCGCCTTCGCTATGGTCGTCGCTGGGTGGGTTACTCGTCTCATAGAATTTTCGTCCATCTACCCGTGAGCCTTTGGCGCCAATAAAATAGGTGGTATGTCCCAGTTTATCTTGCACTCCGGCCAAGCGTAGTGCCTGCGCCGCCACGGATGGCATATAACCCGTTGGGCTTATCGTAAATTCAGGTGGCATGACATGTAAGATTTTCATGCCCCCATTTTAGCTGCAATGAAGCGGCAGAAGTGTGAAGGAATGATGAAGTTTTAGTCTGTTACTTCATATATAAACAATGGGTTAGGCGGCTAGGCCGCGTCGGCTTCAGGCGCCAGCACCACGTCGCAGTTCAATTCCGCACCGTTTTGCCAAGTAATCACTTCAATGTTGCCGGCGCCTTTCAAATCGAATTCGGCGCTTGGGGCTTTTGCCACATCAAGTGTGCTTGTGACAGTTAGCTGGGCGACGGGGAATTTAATCGACTTGCTGGCTTCCGACTTTGCGCGGCGCACTTGTTCGAGCACTTCATTAATCAACGCACCGGCTTTAGTCGCCGCTTCATCATTCAGGTAATCTTCGGCTAGGGGCCACTGGCCCATAGCATGGAGTGAGCCCTTGGCGGTGTAATCCTCGGCGAAGATGTTGGAATAAAGTTCTTCCGTCACATGCGGAACGAAGGGTGCGTAGAGCTTCAAAATGCCATTGAGCACATAATAAAGCGTGCGCACGGCGGATTGTTGGGCGGCGGCAGTTGCCGAACCATCTTCGTTGTAAACGCGCTTTTTAATCAGCTCTAAATAATTATCGCAGAAATCCGCCCAGAAGAACTGGTTGGTTGCATCCAACGCATCGGCATATTCATAACGCGCGAAGGCAGCGGTGGCCTTGGCGATGGTTTGGTGAAGGCTGCTCAAAATCCAGCGGTCGAGCGTTTCGGTGATGGCAGTGTCCGTTGCGGCGGTGGTGGGTGCGCTATCCATCTTGCTTAAATGAATGGCGGCGAACTGGGTGGCGTTCCATAATTTGCCGACGAGCTTTTTGCCGATCTTCAGCAAATCAGGTGAGAAGGCGGTGTCTTGCCCTAAGCGCGAGGTGCCAGCCCAATAGCGCACGGCATCGGTGCCTTTCTCCTCGATGAGGGCGACGGGGGTCACCACGTTGCCCTTCGACTTGCTCATCTTGGATTTATCCTCAGCCAGGCACCAGCCGGAGATCATAAGGTTCTTCCATGGAATGGACTGGTTGTGCAAATGCGCCTTCACAATCGTGTAAAACGCCCAGGTGCGGATAATTTCATGCGCCTGCGGCCGCAAATCGGCTGGGAAGAGTTTGGAAAACCTGTCATTCTGAGGCGTAGCCGAAGAATCTCGAGCAGCAGAGAGATCCTTCGCTTCGCTCAGGATGACCGTTTCAGAAATCGCCCCCGCGCTCAGCTGCGGGCTGATGGAGCTGGTGGCCCATGTGTCCATGACGTCGGTGTCGGCGAGGATAGTGACCTTTGCGCCATCGGAAAGACGCACAGCTTCAAATGCATTACCTTGTTCGTCGGAGGTTCTTCTGTATCCAAACGGCACATCAGAAAGCGGATTTACGGGCAGGTCTTCTGGCCGCGCAAGCACCCTTACTGAACTCTGAACTCCGGACTCTGAACTCTCTACATACCACACTGGAAACGGAACCCCAAAATACCGCTGGCGGCTGATGCACCAATCCCAGTTCAGCCCGTCAATCCACTGCTCGATGCGGATGCGCATCCATTCAGGGTTCCAGTTACATTCAGCGGCTTTGGCTTTCAGCGCCTCTTTATGCCCCAGCACATTCACAAACCACTGATGGGTGGGAATCAGCTCCAGCGGGGCGCCGGAACGTTCGGCGGTTTTTACCGCGTGGGTGATGGGGGTTTGTTTCACCAGCAAACCGGCTTCTTTTAACAGCGCAATCACCGTTTCGCGCGCGCCCAGATGTTTCGGGTCGGTGTTCGATACTTTTTTACCGTTCAGCGCTTCGGCTAGGGCCTCTGGCCAGTGGAAGCCATCAGGGAATTTGCCTTCGGCCAGTGCCAAGTTCAAATCAATCTTGCCGAATTTGTTGAGCACCATGCGCGTGGGCAGCTGGTGCTTGCGCCATTTTTCAATGTCGGCTTCGTCACCAAACGTACAGCACATCATGAGGCCGGTGCCTTTGTCAGGGTCCACCGCTACATCCGTCAGCACCGGAACGGGAAAGCCGAACAGCGGCACTTCGGCATCTTTGCCGTGCAGATGCGTATAGCGCGAATCTTCCGGATGGCAGAAGAGGGCAACGCAGGCGGGCAGCAGTTCGGGCCGCGTGGTCATGATGGTGAGCGGCGTGCCCTCGCACATGAAAATAATGTCGTTCGCGTTGCTGGGCAGTTCTTTATCCACCACCTCGGCCTGCGCGATGGCGGTCTGATCGACCGGATCCCACAGCATGGGTTGCAGCTTGCGATAAACTTCGCCCTTATTCACCAAATCCAGAAATGAAAGCTGCGACAGGCGGCGCGAATCATCGCTGATGGTGTGATATTCCTGATCCCAATCCACACTCAGTGCGATGGATTGAAACAGTGCGCGGAATTCTTGGCGGGCTTCTTCAGAAACGCCGAGGCATTCGGCGATGAAGGCTTCGCGGCTCATATCGACCGCGCGGATTTTTTTGGTTTTTTCGACCAGGCGCTCGGTGGGCAGGCCGTTATCATCAAATCCCATGGGGTAGAAAACATTTTTGCCCATCATGCGCTGAAAGCGGGCGATGAAATCAGCCTGCGTGTAGCTATACACATGGCCCATGTGAAGCGTGCCAGAAACGGTGGGCGGCGGCGTGTCAATCACATAGGAATCGGCACGC
>CANEUT010000100.1 GCA_947441895.1 Rickettsiales bacterium
AAGCCGCTCACTCCACAGCTAGAGGATGCCCCCATGCGCCCAGTCGCCCGCCAAACAACACAGGAAACACAATTACTCTTTTTACCCGGTGTGTTCAACGAGACCTTGAGTTTATTGTTCGACGCTCACCACTATTTTCAATCCCGCGGGGCGGAAGAGCAGGAAACCATTGACCCCGCCAAACGCCCATTTTACGTCAGTGAAATGTCCCGGGTTACCATGCGCCTCACCAGCGTCATGGCATGGCTGATGGTGCGCCGCGCCGTTTATGCTGGTCGCATTGAAGAAGAAAAAGCGAGCATTTCTTATCGCCTCGACAATGCCGAGACTTGCCTGGAACACAATCCCGAGACACTGGCTGAAATGCCATATTATCTGGGTTATCTGTCCGATCGTTCCCATGATTTGTTCGAACGCATCAATCGACTTGACCATCTGGCCTATGGGACGAGGCACTAAGCAAAATATGAGCTTCATGATGACTAAGGCGCAACGATAGTTTCATAGAACTGTCACATTCATCGGCATTACAAAATGCTATGATGAGCCTGAATAATTTTGTCATGGCGCTATGAAACAACAGTCAGAACCCGCAGAAACCATCGATTCAGTGCCCGAACAACCGGTCACCACGAAGCCGCGCGACGGCATTCAGTGGGGCGGCGTTATTAAAGGCGTGGCCATTGTTGCGGCCGTAGCGCTGGTAGGAGTGGCGGCTTTTTGGGCTAGCAATTTGGCGGCGGGGTGGGCGCTGGCTAATGTTCCGGCTGTGGCTGGCGCTGCCCAAGCCGTTATCACCGCTACCGCGCCCATTGCCAATATGGCAACCGGCGTCGTTACCTATTTAACGGGCTTTTTACCGCATGTGCCCAATATTATTGGCGGATTTTTTAGCAATATGTTTGGTATGGAAGCCGCCGGCGCAGCTGCCGCCGGCACCGCCACCTTATCGGCCGCCAATTCAGGAGCCATTGCCAATGCCATTGGCGGACTAGGAAGCGGCGCCGCCCTCGCGGGAGGCGCTGTGCTTGCGGCCCCTGCCATTCAACACGCCATGATACCAGATCCAAGCCACGCAGCAGCTGGACATGTGGCAGGCATGGATGCGGGCCATGGCAGCCATACAACTACTGACATTCTAAAAACAAGCCATGTGGCCGCGGAAAATAGCCAAGAAGCCCGTGCGGCCCAACGCGCCGCTGCCTTGCGTGCGGCACAAGCCAACCAATCATGGGTTGAAAGGTCACGGGCATCACGTGCTGAGGGCGGCTTTGCTGAGCAATTAAATGCCGATCGCGCCAGGCTGGATGCGGCTTTGGCCGACCCTACTCGTTAGGCGTTGAAAGCGATCCGAACGAGCCAGCCTTGAGCTAACGTGAGGATTTTAAGTCAGTAGACAAACCCGAGCAACTCACAAATTTCTATTGTCACACAACTTTTATCAAATAAGTCGGCCATTGTCACAAAGCTGTAACATTCACGTGTTATATATGGGGTAAGGAAAAGTTCATTTTGGGGTTTTTATGGCATTCGATTTCAGCAATATCGTTCCGGCCGGTTCTTCAACACTAGCTATGCCAATAAAAATCTCAGCCTCAACACCAGGTGCAGATGCTGGTCACGTCGGTAAAACCTTTATCGTTGCTGCAGGTGAATTGGCTCACCGCGTTGGCATGGGCACATGTGTACACGCAGAACGTGAGGCATACCTGACTGCCGCAAAAGATAATTTACAGCGCATCTAACAAATTAAGCACCAACCAACACCCAACAAAAAACCCGCTCACAAGGCGGGTTTTTCATTTCTACTATGTCATTCTGAGGCAAAGCCGAAGAATCTAAATTCGAGTTCTTTCGCGTTGCTCAAGATGACAAACAACTATTTCTTCTTAGGTGTTTCCGCACCGGTAAAGGGTGTGAACATACTAAATGCTTTCGTAAACATTTCCATGTTCTGTTTGCCAATTTCTTCTAGCTGGGTGGCCACCTGACCAAAGCTGCCAAGCGTTCCCATGCCCAGCATTTCCTGCATTTTTTCCTGGTTTTTGGTAAAGGTCTGCATGGTTGATTCCAGATAGTGCGGCACAAAGCCCTTCAGCGAATTATCATAGAAGCCGATGATGGAACGCAGGAAGTTGATGGGCAGCAAGTGCTCACCGTGCGATTCTTCCTCGAAAATAATTTGGGTGAGGATTTGACGGGTAAGGTCTTCGCCCGATTTGGCATCATAAACAATGAATTCAGAACCCACTTTCACCATTTCGCACAGGTCGTTAAGCGTGACATAGCTTGAGGTGTCGGTGTTATAGAGGCGGCGATTGGCATATTTTTTAATAACAATCGGCTCAATTTGGGGCGTTTTCTTGTTCATGCTATCCTCTGAAGAAATTTTGCTTTAATGCATGCTACCTAACATTAAACCAAATCACTTAGCAAGCATTGACGAAACGATATGAGTTCGAAGCCCGATTATGGCCAACGTGCGGCAGAATTTCTGAAGCTCTGGCAAGAGAGCATCACCCGCCAAATGAGCGACCCCGAGGCCATTCGTGCCATGCTTGCTGCCGTGCAATCTTTTGGAGCCCCACCCCATGATGCGAATGCCCGACGCCCTGCCGCTGCAAATTATGCTGGCCATGATGCAAGCGGGACTGATGCCCAGCGCTATGACGCCCTGGAGCGCGAGCTTGCCCGGCTTCGTGCCCGGGTGGATGCGCTCGAAAACGCCGCTGGAAAAAGCCACCGACCACATGACCGAGTGGTCAAACACCCTGCAAAGCCAGCTAAGCGAGCAGTGGGAGCAAATCGGTCAAATGTTTCAGCCCCCGCCCGAAAGAAAGCCGTGGGAGTTAAGAAAAGAAGCCCGGGAACAGGCACGCGCAGAAAAAAATAGTTCGTCAGCCCGACGCAGGTCGGGATCTCCTGAGGACAGCCCATGGCGGGAGATCCCCGCCTTCGCGGGGATGACAGATTTCTTTGCGGAATTTTTGAACCCCGAATTTTTGAATAGCCTGGGCGGTGAAGCCTATAAGCGCAGCGCGGGCTTCATGCAGGGGGTGCAGGCCTATCTCACCAGCGATTATAAACGGCCAGAGAAAGCATATGAGGTGCTGTGGGCCCGTGGCAGCGCCCAGCTGTTCGATTTGGCGCCCGACCGCGCGGATGCGCTGGCGGTGCTATGTGTGCCGTCACTCATCAACCGCTCCACCATTTTAGATTTGTACCCCGAGGCCAGTTTTGTAGAATTCCTGAAATCGCAAGGTTTTCGGCCATTACTGCTTGATTGGGGCACGCCCGATGATGAAGAAATAGATTTTTCCGCGGCCGATTACATCAATGCCTATGCCATTCCGGCGCTGCAAGCCCTGCGTGAGGGGCATGATGGCCCCATTGCCCTGCTTGGCTATTGCATGGGCGGCATTTTCACCACCGCCATGGCGCAATTAGCCCCGTTGTTTGTGGATGCGCTGGTGCTACTGGCTACCCCGTGGGATTTTGCCAGTGAAGACACACCGCGCGTGCTGATTGATGCGCCAACCCAACTGATGTTGCGGCAGTGGATTAACAGCATGAACCCAGTGCCACCGCTGGTGACGCAATCTATTTTTCAGATGATTGACCCATGGCGGGTGCAGGAAAAATATAGCCGCTATCCGGATTTGACCGACCATGAGAAAATTCATTTCCTCGCCGTGGAAGAATGGGTGAATGAGGGTGTGCCCATCGCCCAGAAAGTGGCAGAAGAATGTTTTGTTGACTGGCCCCATGGCAATATTCTGGCCAATCATCAGTGGAAAATTGGCCGAAGGTGGATTGAGCCGGCAAGCATTACCTGCCCAACGCTTGCCGTTATTCCCACCAAAGATTTAATTGTGCCCGAGGGCTGCGCCCTGCCCCTCACCCACGCATTAAAACGCTGCGACGTGCTGCGGCCGCAGGCGGGTCATGTGAGCATGGTGGTGGGAAAAAACGCCCGCGCGCAACTGTGGGAACCGCTGGCTGCATGGCTGAAGAAAAAATTTTAAGCAGCGTGAGCCGTGCGAGCACAGCAAATTTTAGGTAACGTGAGCTGTGCGATCGTGCCTACAGCCCGCACGGCGGCATTCTGATTTGATCAGGAGATCAAATCAGAATAACCAAAATTAATGCACTGCACACTCATGGGCTGGACAAGTGTCGCGTAGCCGCCTACATAGCCCACACGATTTATTTTACCGTCATTGCGAGCGCATAGCGAAGCAATCCACCTTGGCCACAAAAAGATGGATTGCCACGTCGCTAACGCTCCTCGCAATGACGCTATTCAGGGAGATTACAATGACCAATAAAAACGATATCGTTATCGTCGATGCCGCACGTACCGCTATCGGCAATTTAAGTGGTGCATTCACCGCCGTTTCTGCCGTGCAACTGGGCACTGAAGTGGTGAAAGCCCTGTTGGAGCGCACTAAAATTCCAGCCGCCGATGTTGACCAGATTATTCTGGGTCAGGTGCTCACCGCCGGCGTGGGCCAGAACCCTGCCCGCCAAACCCTCATTCACGCGGGAGTCGCCAACACGGCCACTGCTTACACCATCAACCAAGTGTGCGGCAGCGGCCTGCGCGCCATTGCGGAAGGCATGAAAGCCATTCAAAGCGGCGAAGCGACGATTGTCATTGCGGGCGGTCAGGAATCTATGACGCAATCACCGCACAGCATGCTCATTCGCCAAGGTGTGAAAATGGGCAACGCCCCCATGGTCGACACCATGATTCAAGATGGTCTGTGGGATTCGTTCAATAACTACCACATGGGCATCACCGCTGAAAACGTGGCCACGCTTTACCAAATCACGCGTGATGAACAAGATGCATTCTCGGCCAAATCGCAGCAAAAAGCTGCAAAAGCACAAGCCGATGGCAAGTTCGATGCAGAAATTATTCCCTTCACCATTAAAGGCAAAAAAGGCGACACTGTGGTGAATAAAGATGAATTCATTCGTGGCGACACCACGGTTGAGTCACTCGCCAAACTGCGCCCAGCATTTAAACCTGATGGCACAGTGACTGCCGGCAGCGCATCTGGTATTAACGATGGCGCCGCCGCGGTGGTGCTGATGACCCGCGCCGAAGCCGAAAAACGGGGACTTCGTCCCTTGGTCGCAATCAAATCGTGGGCAAGCGTAGGGGTTGACCCCGCCGTGATGGGCACCGGCCCCATCCCCGCTTCAGAAAAGGCGCTGGAACGCGCTGGCTGGAAAGTCGCTGATCTGGATTTGGTGGAAGCCAACGAAGCATTCGCTGCACAGGCTATTTCGGTTACTCGGGGCCTGAAGCTCGATGAAAACAAGGTAAACGTGAACGGTGGCGCTATTGCCATTGGTCACCCCATTGGTGCATCGGGCGCGCGCATTCTCACCACGTTGGTGCATGAAATGAGCCGCAGCGGCGCTAAAAAAGGCCTCGCCACACTTTGCATTGGCGGTGGCATGGGCATCGCTATGTGCGTGGAAGCAGCATAAATTAAATTGCATCCGGCTCGGTCTGCTGACCTCGCCATGATGCGCCGCTTCGCGGGCTCATGGCTGGTTCGGCCTCCTTGCCTTACTTAAAACTGATAAACATAGGAATACGATCATGGGTATGAAGAACAGAGTAGCAGTTGTTACTGGCGGCACGCGCGGTATTGGTAAAGCCATCGCGATTGATTTGAAAAAATCGGGCTGCAAAGTGGCCGCAAGTTATCACGGAAACGACGAGGCCGCTCAGGCATTCAAAAAAGAAACCGGCATCCACGTGTTCCGTTTCGATGTGGCTGATTTCGAGCAATGCCAACATGGCGTACGCCAAATTGAAACCGACGTTGGGCCGATTGATATTCTCATCAACAATGCGGGCATCACGCGTGATGGTTTCATGCATAAAATGGGTGAAGAAAGCTGGGACGCCGTGATCGACACCAATCTAAAGTCGTGCTTCAACATGGCCCGCGCGGTGATCGAAGGCATGCGCACCCGCAGCTATGGCCGCATCATCAACATCAGCTCCATCAACGGACAAATGGGTCAAATGGGTCAAACCAACTATGCCGCGGCCAAAGCCGGTGTGTTCGGTTTCACCAAATCGCTCGCGCGTGAATGCGCCAATAAA
>CANEUT010000101.1 GCA_947441895.1 Rickettsiales bacterium
CATCATCAAACTAATTCGCGCCGGCGCTTTTGCCGTTATTGAAAGCCGCGGCGAAGATGATGCGATTGGTGTTGCCATCGGCATTTTCGGCATCAATTTTGGCGCCGGCGGTGGCGGCACCCAACCAGCCTTTGGCGGATGCATTTTTCTTGGCGGAGCCCACCCCATCGGCGCCATGGCTGATGACCACATAGGCGGCGAGTTTAGTGGGTGTAGTAATTGGGATGGGGTCGGCAAGGGTGCCGGTATTCACAATAATGGCACCGGCATTGGTGGCATAGGTGGGTTGATCGACCGTGAGGTTCTGGGCCACGTTATAGGTGAATTTATTGCCCCAGCAATCGGCGGCAAAGCTGGCGGGCAGGCCAAGGGTTTGAAACGGCAATGCACCAAACAGAATGGGGTTGGCCGGGTCGCTGGCCAGGCGGTCGATGCTGCCACTGGTGGCGCTGGGGGCGGCGCGGCCGAACATGGGGTCGGTGACGCCCAAGGCGCGGCCGGCGGGCATGGGGTAGATGTTTTTCGAGCGAACGTAATTATCGATGGCGTTATGGATGGTGGTGATTTGGGTGCGGGTGACGGCCATACAATCGACCGTGCTGGATGATTGGGTGGCCTGCAAACCAAAACCCAGCATGAGGCTGGTAATGACCAGCACCACGGATAACTCGATGAGCGAGAAGCCGCGGTGTTTTAAAAAACCATCCAGCAGGTGTTTAAGCATTCGGGTTAAACCCCACTATTCAGCATTGATACATGTATGCGCTTGACGATTGTAAGGCAGCATGCATGAAAAAACAGTTAATAGTCCATAAAATGCTGCCCATCACCACCGCCCATCAACCCCTGTGCCTTGCGCGCACCACTAGCGAGTATAGGCGCTGACTATATCGTCAAAATAAGCGGTGACGGCCACGCCAGATCCCGTATTGGCAGGGCCAAGGGTGAAAGCGGCGGCGCCGTTACAGTTATTATCGCGGATTTGAACGCCGCTGGCCGTACAGCCGATGGCAGGGGTGGTGCTGGCCAGATCCTTCGGGAAGGCGCCGAGCCGGTCACGGCCATAGCTGATGACCATAAAATCAGGCGAAAGCATAGTGGCGCCGAGTTTCCATTCCGTGAGTGTGGCCGTGCCGCTGGCCGTGCCGCTGCCACTGGGCACTAAATTGCGATCAACCACATACATGATGCGGTTGCCCCAGCTGTCAAACGCGTCTTCCAACGTAACGCCGTAAGGCGCGAGGGTGATGACGGGTACCATGCCGCGCAGATAGGGATCGGCGGCGACGTTGCTTGGAATGCCAGTGGTGCCTGCTGTGATGGCCTGACCGGTGTGGCAGTTGGTGATGGCAACGCCGAAGCTTGCCGAATTAGATAACACATTCACGGGTGCCGGACACGGATAGCGGTTCGTGGCAAGCGTGTTGAAAATATAATATTGGAGAATGGCTTTGCTGAGCCGGCTGAGTTGGTCTTGCATGTCGTTTTGTCGGTTGATTTGCTGGGTGACGGTTTGTTTTTCAATCACCACCACACCAATGACTGAAAACGCCACAAAGAAAGCAGCAATGACAATCAGTGCAAAGCCAGATTCTGCCGATTTATTTCGATGGTTTATGGACATTTTAGCCCCCGCGGCGTGGTGGTGGTGCCGCCCCAAATACACACCGCTTCACACGGTGTGGTGTTGATGATGATGCGGCTGCATAGCACCTGTGTGCCTGATGACCAGGTGGCTGAGTTATAGGCGAGGCCGCCAGCGCCCATGTTGGTTTTGCATTGGGCGCACCAGCTTTCGCAGCTACCTACCGGACAATCGGACGCTGCGGTGGGGGCTACCTGCGCTACGCCGGCGTTATGCCACGTGCTGCGGCTACGGGCCGTGATATTGCTTCCCCAGAGTACAAAATCATCAAAGAATTGAGCGGTGACAACCCCGTCATTATAGGCGGTGTCGTGAAAGATGGCGTCGCTGTCGTTGCAATTGGCAGTATCGACATTGGTGGTGGCGCCGCAGGCGGTGGCCACCGCCGTGCCAAATATGGGGAACGAACCCTTACCGTCAGGCCCATGGCTGAGCACCACATAGGTAGCCGCGGCCGAAAGGGCATAGTTGGTGGTGAGGTCGCCATAGCGCAGGGTGAGAGTGCCTGCGTTTTGGGCATAGCTGCTGATGCTGCCGACATGACTGGCGCTGACGCCATAGGTGATTTTATTGCCCCAGCTGTCGCCGGCATAAGCATCGGGAAGGCCTAACGTTCGGGTGGGCACTCCACCAATAAAGCTGCTGGAAACATTCACAATGCCTGCGCCACTGGCCGTACACGTGGTGCCGGTGCGCGATTCCACACCAAAGCTGGCGCTGGTGGGGATGAGGCCGCGGTTAGCCGGGCAAGGCAAATAGCCATTCGCCGTGGCAAAACTATCAAGCGCCAGTTGAATGGTGGTAAGGCGCTCTTGCGTTTTTACACGGGCGGCTGATTTAAGCACCCCATCACCCAGCGTAATGCCCGCCGCGGCGATAAGGCCGATGACAATGAGCACTACTGAAAGCTCGAGCAGGCTAAAGGCGCGGCGGTGTTGGGTGCAAATCATTGCAGGGTTCCTTTGCCGCGCACCAGAATGATATCGTCGAAATATTTGGCTTCGACGCTTCCGGCATTAAAGCGGCTGTCGAATAATAGGCCGTCGCCAGCGACGGCGGGCGAAACAGCGGGACTGGTGGTGCCGCCACAATTGGCAGTATCAATGCGGGCATCGTAAATGTTCGGTGGTCCAACGCTGGGCACGCAGGCTTTGAGGGCTGCGCCGTTTTTGCCAAGTGCGCCCCGCTGATCGGCTCCGAAACTTAAAATAGCATAGGCGGCACCGGTAGACACCGCTGGTTCGAACGTTACTTCGCAGACGGTGCTGCAGGGTTGTTGCAGTTGGCCAGTGCGCACTTCAATGCGGCCCGTGGAGGTGGCGGTGTCGAACAAGGCGGCAGTAGTGAGGCTTTTGGTTACCAGATAGCCAATTTTGCTGGTATAACCATCAATCGCGGCGCTCATAGGAAGTCCAAGAGTGATGTAGGGAACCCCACCGTATTTCACAATGCTTACCCCCGAGCAATCTTCGGTGCCACCATTGGTGCTTGAGCCGATCATGGAGTTGGTGATGACCGTGGGGCAAGGCAAACGGCCATACGAAGCATAGAATTTTTTGATGGCGACATCGACCGCGGCCACCTTATCTTGCGTGATGGTGTAGGCGCGGCGGGCTGAGTAAGCGGCGACCACCTCAAGCCCCAGCACGGAAACAATGGCCAGAATAGCGGTGACAATCGAAAGCTCGATGAGGCTGAAGCCGCGTGTTTGGCGACGGCGGCAACGGGATGCAAGAAGATGCTGCTTCATGCCCATAGTATAAACGAAAAACCCTGCGCACCGACAGAATATTTTAAATGAGTAGCCGAATCGTGTTTATTATTGGTGCAGCGATGTTTTTTTGCTAGGCAGAAGCGAATGGGGGGTTAGCTCAGTGGTTAGAGCAGGGCGCTCATAACGCCTTGGTCGTGGGTTCAAGTCCCTCACCCCCCACCACTTTCTTAAAATTTCGCAGATTTCTGCGGTTTTAACGCCCATTTATTTTGGCTATTTCTCCTATTGCTACAGGAGATTGCTACAATGCCTCGCGCTACTTACCTTACATTGAGGGGGTCAACCTTTTACGCACGCATCCCACTAAGTATAGCTGACCAAGAAATTTTTAGACGTAAAGAGGTCTGGCGCTCATTGAAATGCCGTAGCTATAAAGAAGCTATAGAACGCCTTAGTTATGTTATGTACCAATTCGTACAGGACAAAGAAGGATTTATGACTTTAGAGCATGAAAATCTGAACCCAGCTAGTTTAGCATGGCTTGTAGACCAGTATGGCAAGCGAGTTTTCAATCACCATGCCGCGCAGTGTGATAACGAAATCCAAGTAACTAGAGCAGACCGTTATGAATTTGAGAACTTTCTGGATGATGTTTTAGAAGACGGAGAGATTGTTGTTACAGAACTCCATCCAAAAAAAGACCCATCATTCAGCGTGGGAGCAGTGCACTTAGCCTACGCTAAGGAGTTGGAGGAAAAAGTCCAGAAGCTGAGTATGGATTTGGTAAATGAGCGTTATGAAGATGCCATAAAGAGGCTACACTGGAGGCTTGAGGACCTTGCGGTGCCAATTGAAGCAATGCTGAAGAAGCGCCCCCGATTAATAAACGAACTATTTGCTGAGGAAATAAGAGCAATTGAAGAGTTTATAGATATAGCGAAAAGAGGCGGCTCTGCACCAATTAGAAAGAAGCTGACTCAACAGGCCTTAAGCCCCGAAAAAAAGGCGAAAACCTTAGACACTGTAAGTGATAATGAAATTACATTTAGTCAGCTCATTGAGATATATAATGCAGCGCCAGAGAATAAGAAGACTACAGGGCGGGCGAAAAAAACAAATGAGTATCAAAAGTTCCTTCTTAGTATCCTAGGAGAGAACATTAAATTGGGAAAAATTGATTCAAACCAAGTGAGGCGTTTGTCAGAGGTGCTTAATATTTACCCCGCTAATGCAAGTAAATTTTATCCCAATAAAACCCCAGATGAAATCCACACCCTGCTTCAAGCAGGCCCCATTGAAAAACGCTTACTCAGTGAGACTACTAAAAAAAACTATATTCGTGAGCTTAGAGCCTTACTCACTTGGGCACATACAGAGGGTATTATTGACCGCATACCTATTCCGAAGGGGTTAGGGCAGGGAAAGGCTTCAGACAAGAATAAGAGGGAATCCTACACTAACGAAGAATTATCTCACATACTCAGTGATTCGGAACTCATAGCTTACAGGAACTCCCGAGAAAGCCATAAATACTGGGTGCCAATTGTTGCTCTATTCACAGGAATGCGACTAGCTGAGATTCTATTAATAACGCTTGAAGAAATCCGCACGGATGAAGGCACAGGAATTTTATATTTTGGTATCAAGAAAACTAGTCACAGAAGCCTCAAAACTTCACAATCTGCTAGGCGCATACCTATACCAGATATCTTGATTAGTTTAGGGTTTAATAAGCTATTGGAAGCGGCGAGAAGTAATAAAAACGGCCTTCTTTTCAACAAAGTGGCAGGCTCTAAGAGCCCTCCGGATACATTCAGCAAATGGTGGGGAAGGCAATTAAAGCGGCTGGATATAAAGCATCAGGGGCTAACCTTTCACTCATTCCGTCATACATATCGGGATGCCATCCGCCATATCGAGCCTAATAGCTATGATGCAAAAATCGCTAATCTTTTAGGGGGCTGGGAGTCCAGAGATATTGGAGAAAATTACGGTACGGGCGATACGTTAGAGAATCTTAAAAAAGTGCAGGACCGTATCACGAATGAAGGCTTAAAGCAGGCCTGCGAGTTGGCATTGCGTGGTGCCAAATGACTATAAAAGAGAAGGAGCGCACGCCAGCACCAGCGACGGTGATGCTGGATGTTGTGCGTAGCAGATGTAGCAAGTTTCGTACTATATCAGCACACATTCGTGATGCAATAATCGTTGATTGTTATAAATCCAAAAAACCAAGCCCAGCCATAGCTAAGAAGATTTATGCAACAACTAGAGCGATATTAACGCAGCTTTATATTGCCTCCACAATGGGGGATAATTCATGTGCGGCCATACCAAGAGACAATAACCTTTATACCACGGGTTCGCGGCTACATGCACTGCGGTTCTCAAGTGATATTACCGTTAAGGTAATCGAATGGTTTGTGGCCAATGACTACGCTGTTCTTTATTTAAAGGGCTGTAAATTCCCCCCAGATGATAACGATGGCGAAGCTGGTGGCTATGTTACCTGCTATCTGCCAACAAAGAAGCTGAGCGATTTATTCGTGACCGCTCACATTCGTTTAGTCGATATTTTGCAGGAAGCTGACACTCGTGCTCTTGTCGAGCTTCGCGATAGTGAAAAAACACCCCTTCCACTGCCAAGCGATTGCCCCATCATCGAGCGGTCAGAGCGCCTGCTGCGTGACTATAATAA
>CANEUT010000102.1 GCA_947441895.1 Rickettsiales bacterium
GATTGTGGATCGGCTTCGTGCTGTGGCGCCGTGGGAGGTTCAGTGGATTGATTCGTCGGACGCCATTGCCAAACGCGCCCTCATGCAAAGCGATACACCGCCCGCCACCTCCATCGCTTATGTCACGGCTGAGGCCGATGTTGCGCGGTATAAAAATATTTTCGTGAGCGAAGGTTTTGGCGAAGTTAGGGCACTTAGCGTTTGAAACATCGGTGCGTAGCCTTCCATGGCGAGCCGCGTAGCGTATTTTCTATTTTTTTATAAAACGAAGGGGCCGAACAGCGTGGAGAAGTTCAGGCGGCACCGGCACTGGTTCACCGCCTATGTCACTGGCGATGATTTCTGCCGCCAGCGGTGCGGAAAGCAATCCGCGTGAGCCATGACCCACACTCACAAACAACCCATCCTCCACCGCGCCAATATACGGCAATCGATCGGGCGTTGTGGCGCGCAGTGCCGTGCGTCCGCCCGTCACCTCACCGCTGAACCAGTTCGGCAGAATATGTGCCAGTTCCTCCATGTTATGTTGATGGTTTTCTGCCGTCACCGCGCCACTCACATCCACATGGTCATAGGTGGCGCCGACGAGGTAACAATCGCCGGCCGGAATAACATAGCCTTTGTGGCACAGAATGCTGCGCAGCGGGGTGGCTGTGTTCGCTGCCGGAATAATGCTCACCTGACCGGCGGAAACCCTGAGCGGCAAATGATGCTGCGGCAATAGCGCCGCTGTTTGATGCGCGGTGGTGATGGCGCAATAGTCGCTGGTAAATGCACGCCCATCGGCGGTGCGCACCATCCATGCATTTCCTGTTTTTGTCACTGAAATGGCGGCCGCATGTTCATGCACCGTGATGTTTTCATGCTGCAGCAAACTGGCGCAGCATTGCGCGGGGTTCAGCCAAGTTCCTTCCGGAAAAAATGCGGCACCGCTGGCAAGTGCCACTCCTGCCTGCGCACTAGCGACGTCACGCTCCAACCAATGCACCATGCTGGCATCAAGCCCCAGCGTTTCGTTCACCTTTTTTAGCTGCTCCGCTTCCGCGTCATGGCGTGGCAGGCGCAACATACCTGGTTGTTGATAATGGACATTCCCCCAGCGCGGCAGCTGGTGCAGCATGAAGCGATAGGCCTCGAAATACCAAGCGCTCATCACACTCGGACGTTTGGCAAGCTGCGGAAACAACACCCCCGCCACATTACCCGACGCCCCGCTGGCAATGGTGCTGGCCTCCAGCACTGTCACTTGCGTGCCTCGCTCGGCCAAGGCCCGCGCAAGGCTGCATCCTGCTATACCGGCGCCAATGACGATGATGGTTGAAATAGGGGCAATAGATGTCATGCCTGCCCCATACTTTGAATGCGACAGAGGCGCAAGTTTGCCAAAATCGATGTTTTTTTGTTGCAGAAGCGAAAAAACAGGATTAGTGCCGGCAACATATGACTTTTAGGGGTGTTTACACCATCACCCTGTGTCAAAGAGGCTGTTATGGCTTGGACTCTATCTTCCGTGAAGCGCGCCATATTCGGTGCACCGCTTGACCCGTTCCACTCGGATACGCGCCATAACATGGCGCTGATTACCTTTTTTGCGTGGGTTGGTATTGGTGCCGACGCCATTTCTTCGGCGAACTATGGCCCGGAAGAAGCGTTCCTGGCGCTTGGCGCCAACACCCATCTGGCTATTTTTCTGGCACTGGCAACGGCTTTCACCGTATTTTTATTGGCCGCGGCCTACACCCAGGTTATCGAACTATTTCCCAATGGTGGGGGCGGCTACCGCGTGGCCAGCTCGCTGCTTGGGCCCAAAATAGGGCTTTCTTCCGGTGGGGCACTGCTGGTTGATTATGTGCTGACCATTGCCATTTCCACCGCTGCTGGCGTCGATGCCCTATTTTCTATGGTCCCCATTGAATACCAGCCCTATAAGCTTGCTGTCGCCTGCGCGGTCGTCGCCATTCTTATTTATATGAACCTGCGCGGGGTTAAAGAATCAATCCGCATTCTGGTACCCATTTTTATGGGCTTTATTATTACCCACGCCATTCTCATTATCACTGGCATTGTAGGTCATTCCGAGGGCTTGAGTGACATCATTCCCAAAGCGGTCGAGGAAACCGATAATCTGGCGGCCTCGGTTGGCTGGTTTGCGGTCATGGCACTTTTCTTTAAGGCATTCTCACTCGGCGGCGGTACTTACACAGGGCTCGAATCGGTGACCACCAGCGTGCGCAACATGGCAGAACCGCGCATTCGCACCGGCAAAGCCACCATGTGGGCCATTGCCTGCTCGCTGGCGTTTACCGCGGGCGGCATCATCCTCATTTACCTGCTTTGGGACGTGCAAAAAGTTAATGGTGAAACGCTCAACGCCTCGGTGTTCAAACTCATCACCGCCGATTGGAACTGGCTGGGTATTAACTGGTCGTCCGAATTCACCGCTGTTTCACTTATTTTTGCCGCCGGACTTTTGCTAACGGCAGCGAATACAGGGTTTATTTCCGGCCCCAACGTGCTGGCAGTCATGGCGGTTGATCGCTGGATGCCGCACATGTTCTCGTCGCTTTCCAACCGCCTTGTCACCAAAAACGGCGTGTTGCTTATGGGCCTGTCGGCCATTGGCGCCCTGCTCATGACCGGCGGGGTAGTGCATTTGCTGGTTATTTTATACTCCATCAACGTATTTTATACCTTTACCCTTACCCTAGCGGGCATTACGCGCCATCGCTGGAGTCAGCGCCGTCAACGCAAACACTGGCACCACCTCATCATCGCTTTTTGTGCCATGATGGTCTGCGGCACCATTCTTATCACCACCCTCATCGAAAAATTCTCTTACGGTGCCTGGAAAACAGTACTCATTACTGGCTTCGTTGTGTGTATTGGCCTGTTGATTCGCCGTCACTATGACCGCGTACGCGCGCGCATGGCGCAAATTGAAGAAGAGCTGGGCGCGGCCATGTTCAGCAAAAGCAGCAAGCCATTGCCAGAAAAACCACGCATGGACCCACGCGAATCGACCGCCGTGTTTTTGGTGGGTGACTCTGCCGCCTCGGGCATGCACACGTTTTTGTGGGTGCAGCGTTTGTTTCCGGGTGTGTTTAAAAACTTCGTGTTTGCCAGCGTGGGTGAAATTGATACCGAGGAATTCTCCGACGAAACACGCTGGCACGCCCTGCGCCGCGACACCAAAACCATGCTGAAGCAATATATTGATTTTTGCACTGCGCGCGGCCTTCCCGCCACCTATTACCATGATTATGGCACCGATGTGATTGAGACCGTAACTCGTCTTTCCGAACGTATTTCGGCGGATTTCCCACGTTCGGTTTTCTTCGCCGCAAAGCTTATTTTCGAGAAAGAAAATATGATGACGCAAATTCTGCACAACCAAACTGCCTATATGCTGCAAAAAAAGCTGCATAATAAGGGCCAGAATCTTATCATCATGCCCATGAAAATATGATTTAGCGCTCAAGCGCCGCGCATGCTTTCGGCCTCAATGGCCGTGTCTTTCGCTGATGCTAGCGCTCAGCGAATTTCCACAACCGAACTATGACGGATAGCTCGCTCGTCCAACTGGCTCTTTCCCATGCCAACGATTTTAGAGTCGGTGCGCACCGCCCTACCATTATCTGTGACGTGTTTATAGGCGACAAATGCTAGGAGTTTTTTAGCATTCGCAGGGCGTGTAGCAGCGCTACATAACCGAACGAATGATGAAAAACGACAACGCAGTTGGCCCTAGAAACACGTCATCGTAGCGATGAGTCAACACCCATCGATTTAAGGGCGCTCATGGCCGCCATGCTATGCGCCGTGTGTTCCATACCATCAATAGCAACCGAGGTGGCTGGCGAACCGCGATGCGCCGCACAGGTGCCGCCACATTCACCGTGGCAGGCATGGCCGGTTTGTTCTTTCACTTTGGGTGATTCGGCACCCACTGCGGGTGCCGGCGGGGGCGGGTTACCCGGACGCTGCTCCACCTTCGGCTGATCGACCGCTTTGGGATTTTGTTCAAAAGGAGTCAGCGGTGGGTTTGGAAGTGGCGCGGCCTCGGTCGGCGCGGCATGGTTCTCAGGGCCAATCTGCGCATAGACCCGTTCCAAATGCGGCAAATAATGGCGTTCAAACACCTGATCAAGTCCGGGCGCTAAATAATGCAGCAATTGTGGCTGGGCACGATATTCCACCTGCTTCAATTCGGCAAAACGCGAAATCACTTCGCGGAAGCGCTCTTCGGCACCATCATACCCACTGCGATTATAACGATCGCCTTCCACGCTCAGCGTATCCAACGCATGTTTCACCATATAGCGGAAGTCATGCGGATCTTGAATATAGCCCAGCATCACCCCATCGATCAGCGGTACACCCGCAGCATTTTTAAACAGGTCGCCGGCCGTGGCCGCAATGGCTGCTTTTTCTTGGTCGTTGCCCGCCTTATAGGCATTCACCAAATTCTTGAATGGCTCAAACTGGGTATCCATCAACTGCTGCAAGTCGCTAAAACGCTGCTGGTCGCTTTGGGCCAACGCATCCACCTCAGCGGCCTCTTGCGGCGTAAATTGGTCGGGCCACAAATTATGCGCAATTTCGTGCACCAGCGTGCGCATCGAGCCCTTCAAATCACCACGGCCCGAGAAATAAATGCGGTAGGTGCCGTTCACATCGCGCAAGTTATTCGCGGCCTTGCGGTGCAGCCCATAAATGCCTTTATAAAACGCAATATCATCGGCCGTCATTTCGGGTGAATAGCAAATTTCATAGCCCAGCCGGTGCAGCATGGCCCGCTGAATGGGTTCTACCAGCTCAAGCGCCTCGGCAATGCGCTGCTCTTCATTCACCACGGGCGCGGGCACTTCGTAATGGTGGCGCATGGTGTCGCGATATTCGTTAATTTTACTGGTGATGCGACTTTCCATGCCGGCTTGTAATTTCTGCTCCATGGGCGCTTGAATGCCCAATAATTGACGGCCCAAATGCCAATGTTCCACCAGATTATAGCCAAAATCCTGGGTGGCGGCATGGTCGCTGAGCGCTTTTACTTCGGTCACATACGCCGGATCAAGACCCAGCAATTTGCCCACCGCGTCCAGCCCACCGGTCAAGGCAGCGTCACGCATTTGCAGCGGCGCAACCCCAATTTTATCGGCCAAATCGGAAAGCACCTGGTCGGGCGTGGCGTGACGGGTAATATAATCGCCCATCGGTTTTAAATAACCATTTTGCGTCAGTTTCTCGCGGCATAGCAAATACATGGCGAGACCATTTTTCAGCAGCTCCATGCCCACCGGATCGACCTCGGGGTTTTTCATGGTATCGCGCACAATGGCGCTGAAGGGTGCACGTTTATCCTGTTCGTTCTGCACCAGATCATTGTCTTTGCCGCTATCGACCTCGGCATTAAATTTTTTCACCTCATCCATCAGCTTCGAGCGTTTTGCGGTGAGTGAGACCGGCAACAATTCCGCCAGATTCAGCGCCGTGGCCACCCGTTCGGGTGATTCATAGAACGATGGGTTATTGATGCTATAGGTAAGCTGCAATTTACGGCGCAGCGCGGCTTCGTTTTGAGGGTCAAGCTCCCGCGGATGAATGACAAGATAGGGGTCAATAAACAGCGCGCCGTCTTTCACCATAATGCGATTATCGCGCACAAAATCCATGGGGTTGACGCCCGGGGTTGACGCCGCGAGCGTTAGGGGCGCATGGCCCGCTTCGAATGGCTTGTCACCACCGCCGTGGTGGAAAGATGGCCAGTTGGCGCGAACTGCGGCAATGGCGCCTTCACGCGTTAGCGGCTGCGGATGGTTTTTCTGTTCTGTTTCTGCGCTCATATGCCCCAGAAAAAAGGTTTATTCACCTTACAATTTAACGAAAATAAACGGCTGCGTGTGTGACGTTTTGGTGAAGACTTTTATTTAAGGGGGGTGTCTCGCCCCCGCTACGCTACCTCGTTTGGCCTTACAGCCTCCGGCTCGGCTAACGCCTACGC